>CAZEAH010000115.1:0-7967 GCA_964510075.1 uncultured Leptospirales bacterium
GAGGAGAAGCGAGGGGCGCAACGAAGCGGCGTCGCGCGAACCTGCACCGAGATGAAAAAAACAAAGAATCTGCTGAGGCTAAGCGAACTTGCCGCGCGCTCGGGTGTGAGCGTTTCGACCATCAAGCATTACGTCAAAGAAGGTCTCGTTCCGCACGCGCTTAAAACCGGCAGGAACATGGCCTACTACGACCCGTCCTGTGTCGACCGGATACAACTCATAAAAAAAATACAGAAAGAACGATTCCTGCCGCTCGATGTTATAAAGCGTCTCATATCCTCGGGCGATTCTTTCGGGGAAGAGCTTGAAATTGGAAAGGCAATCCTTAAGACCCACCGGCGCTCCTCGGGGGAACGGCCGGTGAGCGAATCGCAGATAGAGGCGGTAACGGGATATCCGCGCGGGAAAATCGCCATTCTCGAACGGGAGGGGCTCGTCACACCCGAAACGGCCGGCGGCATTAAAATATACGATCCAATAGATGTTATGATCATTGATGTAATGAAGCGGCGCGAGGACGCGGGCGTGCCCATGGATTATTCGGTGACCACCATCAACATCTACCGCGACGCCATACGGCGTGCGGTGGAGGAGGACATACGGCTCTTTGCGCGGAACCTGCTGGGAGACATCCCGTCGCAAACGGCCGTACGCTTTATCACGGAGGCCGACGATCTGCTCGACACCTTCATGGTGCTGTATCGGCAGAAGATGCTGCGCACCCGGAGTATGTCGGCCATCCGCGAGTTGAATGAAATCCCTTCAAAGCTCGCGCTTATTTCTTTCCTGCCCGTGGCCGGGCGCGAACTCCGCCCGCCCGACGCGGATGGAGCGGCCGCCCGGCTCGCGCACGCGTTCTGTGCGGGTGACTACGACGCTGCCCTGCGCATCGCCGGCGGGGAGGGGCTGCCGCGCGAGATCGGGCCGGCCGCGGTGCGCGTACTGGCCCTTCTGCTGAAGGACGAGACCGCTTCCGCTTTCGAAGTGCTCGAACGCGAGATGGCAGAGCCGCCGCCACGCATGTTCGACAACGCCGTCGCCGCTCTCGCGTGCATTTTCGCCATCGCCGAGGCCTCGGGCTTTTCGCGGCCTTTTTACCTGTCAAAGAAGGCTATGATGTACCTCGCGAGGGTTGAGAATCTCCACGAACGCAACCGGACGATCCGGTTCCTCGCCCAGTATGTCTGCGGAGTAATCTATACCATACTGCCCGATGTCTTTGCGGTTTTCGACAGGGGCATACGTATTCTGATCTCCCTTGAGGAGCGACTGATCTCCAGGAAAGTCCGGATGCCGTACCTGCCTGAATGGCTCTCCCGCACCATCGAGTATGAAGTGCTGCCGGCCGTTGAGATACGGGTGAACCGTTTCCTTGCGGAGGCGTTTCTTCTGCAGGGGGACAGCTTGTCGGCGGGGCGGAGGCTGAGAAGGATCATAGCGCTCGCACAACCGGATGATGAACACGCGGTCTGGGCGCGCCTCAGGCTTCTCGAGTCGGGTATTGACGGTACGGTCGACTGAGTCGCTTCCACTCTCCCAATCACAGCATCTCCGCGATCTTCGCCTGGAACTCCTCCAGCAGCAAGGTGGTGTACTTTTTATTTAAATTGAAGAAGACCGAAAAAATACCGATGCCCTCGTGAAAGGCCACGGCCGCAATGGCCAGGTGCGTTGCGCGGGGCGGGCCGCCGTTCGCCGAAACGGCCGATTCGACCGCGCCGATCAGCGCGCTGTATATCCTGCGCAGACGGGCGTTGACGACCGGGTTGTAGAGCGCCACCGCCCAGATCTCGAAAAACACCTTCTGCAGCTTTTTGTCGGTGGTGATGTGCTCGTTGAAAAAGGCGAAAACGGCGCGCAGGGTCGCGCCGGGAGAATCATCATGCTCCCCGGCGCGTCTCATATGTCCCGCGAACAGCCTGTCGTAACGCTCGTAGAGATCGTCGATAAAGTTGAGAAGGATGTCCTCCTTGCTCCTGAAATAATAATGCAGCATGGCATAGTTGATGCCCGCTTCGGCGCCGATCTCCTTTATCGACGTCTCCCCGTACGGTTTTTTGAGCAGACAGCGGTACAGCGCGTCCAGAATCTCCCTGCGGCGCTGTTCCTTTATCGGTTTTCTTCCCACTCGAGTCCCTCTGTATCCGTATTCGCGAATGCCGACCGGATGTCACACTGACCGCATTCCTCGTCCGGTCAACGACAAAACGGCCGCACCGTGCAGGTGCGGCCGCGTACATAACGGTCACAGGAGCTCGGACACCATCTCTGCGATCACGCGCACGTATTTGTCCACGTCCTTTTCGGTCGTCTGCGGTCCCACCAGCGCCATCTCGTGGACCGGGGTGAGCAAAATTCCGCGGTTGGCGCAGTACACGTGGATGAGCTCCTCGAGCGGACCGGTAAGCCCCTCCATGATCGGGTCGACCGGGTTGTACGGAACCTCCGAAAAAAGCGCCTCCGAACCGTTCTTCGGCGGGTGGGGAAGGAACCGGAACTCAACGCGGCAGCCGATGCGCGCCACGTACCAGCTCAGGCCGTTACGCCGGATAATATCGGCGAGTCCCTCTTCCATCCGTCCGGCCAGGCGTATCATACGCTCGAAGTTCTCGTCGTTTATCGCGTGCTCCAGGGCCGCGCGGATTCCGGCGACCGCGGCCGCGTTGCCCGAAAGCGTACCGCCGAAGCCGAAGAACACGTGCCAGGGCTTGCGGTTCGCCATCCATTCGGATATCGCCGCGTTGAAGCCGAGTATGGCCGCCGGGTATCCGCCGGCGATGAACTTGCCCGCGACGAAGATATCGGGATCGAGGTTCATCTCGCCCGTCACGCCGCGCGGCCCGGCGCACATGGAGTGTGTCTCGTCGATCAGAAGCAGTGTGCCGTATTTCCGCGTGAGCTCCCTCAGCGCCTGGTGGTAGCCCGGCTCGGGGTTGATGATGCCCACGTTCGTCATGACCGGTTCGGTGATGACGCAGGCTATGTCGCCCGGCGCGAGCGCTTTCTCGAGCGCCTCGACGTCGTTGAAGTCGACGATCCTGGTCATCTGCGTCGGGTCTTTTACCAGCGGTCCCATGAGCCCCGGGTTGTTGATGATCTCACCGAAGAAATTGACGCAGAGCGTCTCGTCCACCGAACCGTGATAGGTGCCGTTCATGGACAGTATGAGATGCCTGCCTGTGTATTCGCGCGCCGCCTTGAGCGCCATCCTGTTGGCGTCGGTCGCCGTCATGAGTATCTGCCAGTAGGGCAGTTTGAACCTGCGCTTCAGTTCCTCGCCCACCCATATGCAGTCCTCGGTGGGGAGCATGGTGGTGGTGCCCCTGTTTTTAAGCTGGTGCGTAATCGCGCCGACGATTTTCGGGTGCGCGTGCCCGCACAGTCCCCCGGTGTCGCCGAGGCACAGGTCGAGATAGCGGTGCCCGTCCACGTCGGTGATATACACCCCCCTGGCCTTTTCCACAAAAACCGGAAAGCCGCCCACCCAAATCCGCATCCACGACATGGGAACGCCTCCCACAAGATTTAGGCGCGCTTTTTCGAACAGCGCCTTCGACTTCGGCCGCTCGGCGGCGTACCGCTCCACTTCGCGCCGTACGAGCTCACGTATCCTCTCGAGACGAATTTCCGCCATAATGGTTCAATCCTCCTGTAGATGTGTATGTATTCCGTCCGCGCCTTCGCGTGGTGACGGTGCAGGTATTTCGTAGACGCGCACGGTATCCGTACTGCCTGTATCGATGCGATACAATCATACGATTATTTATTTGTCAACCAACAAATAAATAATCGCAGAATCGCACATCAATACCGGGCTACTATCTTCGATTCAAAGGTGAACGAACCCCCCGAAAAGGAAAGGGCGAGCTCCTGGCCCGCCCTTTCCTTTTCGGATGCAGTACGGATCATTTCGCCAGATCGGCGATGCCGAGCTCGCGAAGCTTCTCCTTTGTCGGCCCGCCGCTGGAGTAGTCCCACCCGGCGAGTTCGCAGAAGCCCCGTGTGAGCGATTCCATATCCAGGGTCACGCCCTTTATCGGGCCCTTTTTGAGAGGTTCCGCGCCTGCGGCACGCGGATGAAGTCTCGAATCCTCAAGCGTAACGCCTTCACGGAGATTGAAGGCCTTGCGGAGGTTGAAGATGCGCTCGCCCGCCTTCAGGTAGTCGTCGGCGGAAAGGTTCCAGCCGGTGACGGCGTTGAGATAGTCCACCACGGGAAGAGGTCCGGTAAGAATGCCGAACATGCAGAGGCCGGCTCCGTTGAACAGGTTGGTAAAGTAGGCCGTGCCGAGGCAGAGAGCCAGTTTTTTCATCTCCGCGCCTTTCGCTTTGCCCATCATTTTCTTTACGGATGGGAAGCGGTTCTTCGTTTTATACAGTGCACCGTACAGATATGCCGAAACGGTGTGGCGGCCGGGCGTGGGCTCCATCTGGTAGATGATGCCGAAGCCGGGATCGAGCCGCGAGTCGTGCATCGGGAGCTCCTGTCCTCCGGCGTGGATCGCGAACTTCTCGGAGCCCTTGCCGATCTTCTTTGCCGCGACCTTTACGCCGTCGGCGAGGATGTTGCCGATTTTCTCGCGATTGATTATCATTTCCGTAAGCCTGAGGATTTCGGCCGATTTCCCCCAGCCGAGCTTGAGCCCGCCGGTTTGCTTCTCGTCGATGAGCCCGTTTTCAAAGCACTCGATCGCGAAGGCAACGGCGCCCCCGGCGGAGATGGTGTCGATCCCCTCGCGGTTGCAAAGCTCGTTGATCTCGATGAGGGTGTCCAGGTCGTCCTGCAGCACGAGTCCGCCGAAAGCGCACAGGGTTTCATATTCCGGCTTGTGGCCCTCGGTGCCGCCGTAGCGTCCCTTTTTAATGTCGATCATGCCGCCGCAGGCCAGCGGGCAGGCCTGGCAGCCGTACTTCTTCTTCTGGTAGGCGATTACGCTCTCGTCCGACAGCTTGTAGGCGCCGGGGTAGTCGACGTATCCCACTCCCGACCAGTTCTTGATCGGCGAGTCGCCCGTCAGCGCCGAATACACGGTAAGGCCGCTCGTGCCGTACTTCTTGTAAATCTCGCGGACGGTCGACGGCTGGCTCGGCACGGAGATGCCGGTCCGCGCGATCACCTGGCTGACATAGTTGATGATGGCCACCGTCACGGTATCCATCGGGTTGACGAACTTGAACGCCTTAAGGAACTTTTTGTTGAGTTCCTTCATCTTTTCCGGATCGGCGATCGATGCCTTTGCCGAGCCTTTCACGACCAGCGCCTTCAGGTTTTTACTGCCCATCACCGCGCCCAGGCCCGAACGCGCCGCGATCCGGCCGCCGTCGGTCACCACGCCCGAGATGAGCGAGAGCTTCTCGCCTGCCTTGCCGATGCATGCAATCTGAGCCTTTTTATCCTTCAGCTCCTCGCGTATGAGCTCCTCGGTCTCGACCGTGTCCTTGCCCCAGATCTTTTTGGCGTCCTTTATCTCGACCTTTCCGTCGTTGATGTAGATGTACACCGGTTTCTTCGCCTTTCCCGTAACGAAAACCGCGTCGTAGCCGGCGCGCTTGATTTCGACCGAAAAGAACCCGCCGGAGTTGGAATCGCCCCAGCCGCCCGTAAGCGGCGATTTGCCCACCACCATGAAGCGGCCCGAAAAATACGCACCCGTTCCCGTAAGGATTCCCGAACAGAAACCGATGTACGCCTCGGGCGAGAGGGGGTTGATCTTCGCCTTCTGGCGCTCGGTGATTACCGCGGCTCCCATGCCGTAACCGGTAAGGTATTTTTTATAGAACTCGTCTCCCGGGCTGACGACTTCGCTTTTCCCGGTTGTCAGATTGATGATGACGTACTTCCCCATGTAACCGCTCATTACATGTACCTCCGTTTGGTATACCTGCTTGCGTGATCCGCACCGCGTGATGCCGAAACCGGACCCCCGCGGCCCGAACGACCGCTCCCGGGGCGCGGCAGGCCCCGCGAGCCGCGGTCTGAAAAGCCGATGCGCAGCGCATCCGCGGGCCGGCCGCTCATTCCGCGCATGCCGCGCGGTACCGATTGCGTTCCCGTTGACGCGACGATCATAGGTATGAACGATGTTCATAAAATATCAACTCTATTACGGGTGTTGACATATTTTTTTGAGCGTACGCTCACCCTCCGTCCCCTGCTCGTCCGATGGGGAAGCCCGGCATGAAGGCGCACTCATGAAAAAAATGACTTGCAATAAAAGGCGAAACGCCGTCAGTATTGAAAAACTGAGTGGTTGCTCACTCAATATATTGAAAGGAGGGGGCTATGCCGTTAACGCAGGAAGACATCAAACGGCTTCAGGAGAAGGCGAAGGAAATCCGTAAAACCATCGTCGATATCACCTTCACCGCGGGAGGGGGGCATATCGGCGGTTCGCTTTCACAGACCGACATACTGGTGGCGCTCTATTATAAATACCTTAATGTCGATCCCAAAAACCCGCGCTGGGAAGACCGCGACAGGGTCATCCTTTCCAAGGGCCACGGAGGCCTGGGATGGGCCGCCATTCTCGGGGAGATGGGGTATTTCGACAAGGCCCTTCTGAAGAATTTCAACAAGACCGGTTCCCCGTTCGGCATGCACCTTGACATGCTGAAGGTTCCCGGCTGCGACGCGTCCACGGGTTCCCTCGGGCACGGCCTGGGCATAGCCGTGGGTCTGGCGCTCGGCGCGAAGATGGCAAAAAAATCATATCGGACTTATTGTGTGATGGGCGACGGCGAGCTCTGCGAGGGATCGGTATGGGAGGCCGCCATCATCGGGGCGTTCCACAAGCTGGACAACCTGACCGCGTTCGTCGACCGTAACAATCTGATGATCGACGGGCCGACCGAGGAAATCACCCAGCTTGAGAACCTCAACGAGAAGTTCGCCTCCTTCGGGTGGGAGGTCCTGCGCATAGACGGGCACGATTTCAACGCCCTGTCGGGCGCCATCGAAAAGGCGCAGACGGTCAAGGGCAAGCCGACGGTCATAATCTGCGATACCGTAAAAGGCAAGTGCGTCGATTACATGGAGAACGATTATAAGTGGCACTACGGCGGCCTCGATTCCGACATGCGCGACAAGGCGCTCGCGTGCATCGACAACTACTACGCGAAGGCATAGGAGGAAAGCAATGGCAGAAGGCATGACATGGTCCATTGAGGAGGCCGACAAGCTCACCCAGGCCGAGGTGTACGGCCAGGTGCTCACCCAGCTCGGCGAAAAGGACCCCAGAATAATCGCGATGACCGCCGACCTCGCGAAATCCACCAAAATAGGCACGTTCGGACAGAAATTTCCCGACCGCTTCATCAATATGGGCATTGCCGAAAACTCGCTCTTCGGCGTGGCCGCGGGGCTTGCGCTCGCCGGGTACAAGCCCGTGGTGTCCACCTTCGCGGTGTTCGCGGCGCTGCGCAGCGCCGAGTTCGTGCGAACGGACATCTGCTACCAGAACCTCGACGTAAAGATCATCGCGACCCATGCCGGCATCTCCTTCGGGCAGGCGGGATCGACCCACCACTGCACCGAGGACATCGCGGTAATGCGCTCGTTCGCCAATATGACCGTCATCGTGCCGGCCGACGGCATCGAAACGGGGAACGCCGTTGCCGCGGCGATGGACTGGCCGGGGCCGGTGTACATCCGCATAGGCCGCGGGTTCGAGCCGCCGGTCAATACCACGGCCGATTACGGTTTCCGGATAGGGAAAGCGGTCACCATGCGCGACGGGAAGGACATCACTCTCATCTGCTGCGGGGTGACGGTGCTTCAGGCGGTGCGCGCGGCCAAAATCCTCGAAACACAGGGGCTCTCGGTGCGCATCATCAACATGCATACCATCAAGCCGATCGACAGGGAGGCCATACTGAAGGCCGTTATGGAGACGCGCCGGATAGTGACGATCGAGGAGCACAACGTTATGTCCGGTCTCGGTACGGCCGTCGCCGAGGTCATCGTGGAG
>CAZEAH010000116.1:0-7918 GCA_964510075.1 uncultured Leptospirales bacterium
AAGGCCGAATACCCTCAAAACGGCCCCCTGCGAACGGACCGCCCGAAGGGCCGAAACTCCGATGGACCCCGTGGAGCCCAGGATGCTGACGGTAACGGACATCGCACTCCGGACTTACTGGACGCCCTTGAGTACAAGGTAATAGTAAAACAGCGGCAGGGTAACGATCATTGAGTCGAAAACGTCCCACAGGCCGCCGTGTCCCGGGATGAGGGAGCCGGAGTCCTTTATCGACCCGTCGCGCTTGATCGCTGACTCCGCAAGGTCGCCGATGTTGCCGATCACGCTGATGGCAATTCCGATAACGGTGGCCTCGATCATGGAGAACAGGCTTTTTCCAAAGAACGATTCGAGGACCATGCTGATGACGAGCATTGCGATGATGCTCGTAAGGAGCCCCGAAAAATACCCCTCCCACGATTTGTTGGGGGAGACCTTGAACCCCGCCTTGTGTTTGCCGAAATAGACCCCGCCGAAATAGGCGCCCGAGTCGTTCAGCATGACGATGGCATTCAGGATGAGAACGTAGATGTAGCCGTCCTTGAGAGATTTGAGAAGTATGATGTGTGAAAACAGGAACGCTATGAATACCACCCCGAAAACCGTTGTGGCCAGCGAATAGATCCCGCCCGCCACGGGCCTTTTGTAAATATGCACCGCGAAGACGATCGGAAGTCCCAGAGCGAGCACCGCAAAGATAAAACGCGCATCGAAGGGCGGTACGTACGCAGCGTATCCGTACACCCTGCCGAAGGCGTACAGGTACATCAGGATATTGACGGCGGCGGCCATCACCATGCCGGCGGCGACAAAGGGACGATTACCCTCGTCGCGGGAGCTTATCTGATAGTATTCCCACAGGCAGCCGAGCGAAATCACGAGTGAAGCTATCAGAATCGGAACGGAATAGAGCAGATCGGTAACCACCAGAAAGCAGTACACCGGCAGCGCCACGACGGCGCTGAGTATTCGCGTTGATGTCTCGTTCATAATCCGCCGAACCTCCTGTCCCTCTGCTGGTATTCGTAAATCATCCGGTACAGATGACGCGGCCCGAAGTCCGGCCACAGCACCCTGGTGAAAATCATCTCCGCGTAGGCGATCTGCCACAGCAGGAAATTACTGATTCGGTACTCCCCGCTGGTGCGGATCAAAAGATCGACGTCCGGAAGTCCCGCGGTATACAGGTGACGGCCTAACGACCGCTCAGTAAGCTTCTCTCCGGGTTTTTTCGAAGCGGCCCAGGCGTTTACCGCGTCGACAAGTTCCTGCCGTCCCCCGTAATTGAGACAGAAATTCAGCGTTATCACCCGGTTTTTCCTCGTTCGGGCGACGGAATCCTCGATAATGCGCCTGGTGGAGGCCGGAAGGTGCTTCATCGAGCCGGAATGACGAAGCAGCACCCCTTTCTTCAATATCTTTTCAATATTCGCCTCAAAGAACATCTCGAGCAGACGCCAGATACCGGCGATTTCGTCTTTCGGTCTCGACCAGTTTTCGGTAGAGAACGCGTACAGCGAAACGACCTCGATGCCGAGGTCGATTGCCGTATCCATGAGCGACTCGATCACCTGCGCCCCTCTGCGATGCCCCTCCACGCGGGGAAGCGAGCGCTTTCTGGCCCAGCGGCCGTTTCCGTCCTTTATGATTGCGACATGGCGCGGGATATTGTCCCTGTCGATGAGGCGCGAATAGTCTTTCATTTCATGCCGTATGTGTGGAATCGAACGTTCCGGTTACGCGTATCCGGACCCAGGGCGGAAAAATCCTGAAGGCGCCGGCATCCGGTAACGCAGCGATCGGTGAAATCAGATATGGCTGATCTCCTTTTCCTTGTTGTCGGTCAGCTTCTGCACCTCGTCGGTAAACCTGTCGGTGATCTTCTGCACCTTCGCCACGGCGGCCTTCGATTCGTCCTCCGAAATTTCCTTCTGCTTCTCGAGGTCCTTTATCATGTTGTTGGCGTCGCGACGGATATTGCGGATCGATACCCGGCACTCCTCCGCTTTCTGCTTGGCGAGCTTGACGTATTCCTTGCGCCGTTCCTCGGTAAGATCGGGGATCTGTATGCGGATGAGGTTCCCGTCGTTATTGGGATTGAGCGAGAGGTCCGATTTCAGGATGGCCTTCTCGATCGCGCCAAGGTTATTTCGGTCCCACGGCTGTATCACGACCAGGCGCGGCTCCGGACACGAGATCGTCGCCAGCTGGTTGAGGGGCATCATTGAATCGTAGACGTTCACCCGCACTCCGTCGAAGATCGAGGGATTCGCCCGCCCGGTCCGGATCGCCCCGAACTCCTTCTCGAGAGCTTTGATGCTCTTGGTCATCCGCTCTTCCGCGTCCGCGATAATGTCGTCGATCATTATTCCCGTCCTCCGGTGATTTCAGGATATGGTTGTACCTGTGGTCAGGCCCGTAACGGCCTTCTTGATGGAGTCTTCATTAAAAAGATTGAACACGATGATGGGCAGATGGTTGTCCATGCAGAGCGAAATGGCGGTGAGGTCCATCACCCTCAGCTGCCGCTCGATCACCTCGAGGTATCCGATGGAGTCGATCTTCTTCGCGCCGCGGTTCTTTTCCGGATCGGAATCGTAGACGCCGTCAACCTTGGTGGCCTTCATGAGTACCTCCGCCCCTATCTCGACGGCGCGCAGGCCCGCGGCGGTGTCGGTGGTGAAAAACGGGTTGCCGGTGCCGGCGGCGAAGATCACCACACGCCCCTTCTCGAGGTGCCGGATGGCGCGCCGCCGGATGTACGGTTCGGCGACGGCCCTCATTTCGATGGCGGTCATCACCCTGGTCGGCGTGCCGAGCTTCTCGAGGGCGTCCTGCATGGCCAGCGCATTGATCACCGTGGCGAGCATTCCCATGTAATCGCCCGTGGTCTGCTCCATGCCCAGGGCTTTCCCGACGGAGCCGCGGAAAATGTTGCCGCCGCCCACCACCACCGCCACCTGCACGCCGAGCCTGTACACCTCGGCGATCTCGCGGGCGATCCTTTTGACCGTTTCTGGATTAATGCCGAAGCGGTCCTCGCCCGCGAGCGCCTCGCCGCTGAGCTTCACGACGATACGGCGATATCTGAGGTCCGACCGGCCGGGCGCGCTTTCCATCGTTACTTGCCTATCTTGTAGCGCACGAACCTTCCGACCGTTATGTTCTCGCCGTAGGTGGCGATCTTGGCTTTTACAAGGTCGCGGATGGTCAGCTTCGGGTCCTTTATATATTCCTGCTCCATCAGGCACACTTCCTGGTAGAACTTTTTAAGCTTGCCCTCCACGATCTTCTCCACCACCTGCTCTGGCTTGCCGGAATCCTTCATCTGATCGCGGTATATGTCCTTCTCTTTTTCGAGCTCCTCCGCCGGGACGTCGTCTATGTCCACATACAGCGGGTTCGAGGCCGCCACCTGCATGGAGATCTCCTTCGCCAGCTCGTGAAAGTCCGCGTTCTTCGCGACGAAGTCGGTTTCGCAATTGAGCTCCAGAAGTACCCCGAGCTTGCTGTTGGTATGGATGTACGAGGCGATGATGCCCTCGCGGGCCTCGCGCCCCATTCTCTTGTTCGCCGAGGCGAGGCCTTTCTTGCGAAGATACTCGACGGCCTTTTCCATGTCGCCGCCGCACTCGACGAGCGCCTTCTTGCAGTCGAGCATTCCCGCCTGCGTCTTCTCCCTGAGCTCCTTTATCATTTCGGATGTAATATCAGCCACGTTGTCTCTCTCCTGTGTTCTTGTTATAAACGGCGGACCGTCTTACCACGAGGTCTTCTCGTCGGAGTCGTACTGGTCCTCGTATTTCTTGCGGTACTGCTCCTTCGCCTCGACGGCGGACTTCGTCTTCGCGTCGCCCTCCTCCGCCGATTCGGCGGCCTCGTCCGCTCCCGCGGCTTCGCCCTCCATCTCCTCCATCTCATCGACCCCGCCAGTCTGACCGCCCGACTGGCCCTCCACGATCGCCCTCGACATTACCTCGAGGAAGAGCGCGATGGCGCGTATGGCGTCGTCGTTGCCAGGGATAGGATAGTCGATTTCGTCCGGGTTGCAGTTTGTATCGACCACCGCGAAGATCGGGATTCCGAGCTTGCGCGCCTCGTTTACCGCGATCGCCTCCCGCTTGGGGTCGATGATGAAGAGCGCGTCGGGGAGTTTGCTCATGTCCTTTATTCCCTTCAGCCCCTTGTGCTTCTTGGCGAGTTCGCGGGTGAGGTCCAGGATCTCCTTTTTGGTCTCGGCGTCCCACGAACCTGTTTCCGACATCTTCTCGAGGCTTTTAAGGCGCTCGATGGAATTGCTGACCGTGTGGAAGTTTGTGAGGAGCCCGCCGAGCCAGCGTTCGGCGACATAGTACATGCCGCATTTCTGCGCGTATTCCTCGATCGCCGACTGCGCCTGTTTCTTTGTCCCGACGAAGAGCACCTTGCCCCCGTTCGCCGCGACCTCTTTCATGGCGGCGTAGGCGAGCTTGAGCCGCTGCATCGTTTTCTGAAGATCTATGATATGGATGCCGTTGCGGGCCGTAAAGATAAACTGGGCCATCCTCGGATTCCATCTCCTCGTCTGGTGTCCGAAATGGACGCCGGATTCCAGAAGCGCTTTCATCGATACTACTGACAATGTACGGTACCCCCTTGCATTTAATAAAATTACTGATCGTTTTCACCGCGCACCGGAAGCGTCGCGTTAAATGCCGCTTTCCCGGCGCATCGACACAGCGCGCACCCGTGCCGCATAACGTCCCTCAATCGGAATTCGCATCAGACAAGGTCGGCGGCAACCGGCCCCGGGCCGGTTTAGGTTTATACGATCCGGGCGCGCGTGCGTCCGTTTCGCGTGATAGCCGCGGGTGCGGCCGTACGTCCTTATTATACCCTGCGAAAAATGAGTACTCCGACGATCATGCCGGCGATCGCCGAAAGGTTGAGCTTTACGCCGAAGCTCACGATCTCCAGATTGAGCGAGATCGGGCCGGTAAGGCTTGCGTTGATGACCTGAAGCGCCGGGAACACCCTGACGACCAGAGTCCCCAGAGCTGAACCGAGTATACCCCCGATGAGCAAAAAGGCCAGAAAAAAACCGAGATTAGCTTTCGCGAATGTCATCGTGCGTCTCCAGCCGAGAAGCATGGAATTTTGCCTTCCGTTTTGTCAAGCCTTTTCCCCGTCATTCCTCCACGGCCGCGACCGCGCGTATCCATCCGGCGCTCGCCCCTTTTATCTTAATGGGGAAACAGTACACGGTGAAGCCGAACGGGGGAAGCCTGTCCAGGCCGGTGAGCTTTTCGATGTGACAGTATCCGCGTTCTATGCCGGCGAAATGGCCCTCCCATATGATGGATGCGTCGCCGCTTTTCTGGAATTCCTGCGCGATGAGCGGGAGCGGCCTGTCCCAGCTCCACGCGTCGGTGCCGACCACGCGGACCCCGCGCTCGCACAGCCAGAGCGTCGCCTCTCTCCCCATGCCGCAGCCCCGTATGAGGTATTCCCCCCTGCCCCAGTAGGCGTCGGCGCCGGTGTTTACGAGCACGATATCGCCCTCTTTGAGCGTATAGTTCATTTCGGCGAAGGCGGCCTCCATGTCCGCGGCCGTTACAAGGTATCCGTCCGGAAACTTCCTGAAGTCCAGCCGGACGCCGTCGCCCGTGCACCACTCGAGAGGAACCTCGTCGATGGTGAGCGCCCGCAGCCCCCCGCTCATGGTTGGATGGTAGTGCCAGGGCGCGTCGAGATGCGTGCCCGAATGCGTGGTGAGCGAAACGAGCTCCAGCACCCAGCCCTTGCCGGCGGGAAGGTCGCGCGCCGGGTCGATGCCGGGGAAGAAGGGCACCATCTGCGCGGCTCCCTCCTCATGCGTAACATACTGGATGTTCGGGATCATCTGAGGAGGGTCGGACGGAATTCCATTTTCGATCGCGATGCTGAGGTCGATCAGTTTTCTGGCCATGACCGGTGCTTCCTCCATTCGGATTGAGTATTCACTTCCGCGACGAAGCGTAGTTTGCTTCGAAATCCTACCCGATGCTCGGCACACGGTCAATTCATTAACGTATCGGAACGGGCCCGCAGTATAAGGAGCGACGATCCGCTCATTCGGAAAGAACGCATATAAGGCGAGGGTACGCGCCGTGACCGGTTATCGGTGAAAAAACAGATCGCACGAACAGCCCTGGAAGGCCGGGATTGACGTAAGCGTTGGATGGCGCGCCGGGCGGAACGATTGGGAGGGCGGACCGGGAATATCAGCGAAAACGCACCATCGATCTCAAGGCATGGGCGAACAGCGGGTTTCGGTCCGGGGTTATTGTGCCTATTCGCGGGTACACATCACGGACGCTGTATAGGTCAGTATCGCCTGAACACCCCGGCGAGCTTGCCCAGCACCTCGACCTCGTCGACTACGATGGGCCGGTACGCGCTGTTGGCGGGAATGAGATTGATCCTGCCGCCCACTTTTTTGAATATCTTCAGTGTGGCCTCGTCCTCAAGGAGCGCCGCGACGATCTCCCCGTTCTGGGCCGTGTTCTGCTTGCGAATGATGGCGATGTCGCCGTCGTGTATGCCTTCGTCGATCATCGAGTCGCCCCGCACTTTCAGCGCGAAAAAATCGCCTCCCGAAAAGGCCGGGGCCGGAAAGCTGAGATACTCCTCTATGTTCTCCTCGGCCAGAAGGGGCGCTCCGGCGGCGATCCTTCCCACAAGGGGGATGTTCACCGCGTCGAGGGGCAGAACCTCATCGCGGTCGGCGAGAAGCTCGATGGCCCTGGATTTATTCTGGCCGCAGCGGATGAATCCCTTCTTCTCGATGGCCTTCAGGTGATCGTATGCCCCCTTGGGGGTAATCCCGAAACGATCGCCGATCTCCCGGACGGTCGGGGGAAAACCGGATTCGCGGATCGCCCCTTTTATAAAATCGAAGATCTGCTCCTGCTTGTCGGTAAGGTCCTTTTTCATGAAATCCCGTCCCCTGCGATGAAGTGTCCAACGTACCCTTACGGCGCGCCCGCAGTGCCCGAAAAACCGCGGTTCCGGCCCCGCATACTAAACATCATAGTAGTATATATCGGTATAGGTGTCAATAAAAAAACTTCTTTATGAGATAAGGCCTGGACGGCACATCGTTGGGCTGCGGCCGCAAAGGACGGAGGATGCCCTTCGCCGAACCGAGTCGCACCCGCGCGACATGTATCGTCGATTTTTGAAGAAACGACCCGAAGGCGCTAAATATAACTTGCGTATCGGTACGATTGATGGTTTCGGGGACAGCGCCGGCGCGGCTTTATGAGCGCACGCCACACGAACGGAATGTAATGATGGACTGCATTGTACGACTTGACGACATAGGAGTTACCCGGGGGAACGGACATATACTCCGGAACGTAAACTGGACGGTCCGCCGCGGCGAGAACTGGGCGGTGCTGGGAGGCAACGGCTCCGGCAAGTCCTTTCTGCTGAACGTGGTATCGAGCGGGCTCTTTCCGAGCTCGGGCCGTGTGGAGCTTTTCGGCATGCGGCTCGGCGAGACCGATGTATGGAAGCTGCGGGAGCGTATCGGCATGGTGAGCGATCTCTTGCAAAGATCGTACAATGAGCGCACCGCGGTCGAGGATGTGATATGCTCCGGTTTCTTCTGGAGCGTCGGCATCTACCGGGAGATAAGCGCTTCGATGCGGCGCGCGGCCCGTTCGGCCGCGGAAGCACTGTCCGTCGAGCGCCTTTTGAACAGGAGATTCGGCGAGCTCTCGCACGGCGAGCAGAAGCGCGTACTCATCGCGCGCGCCCTGGTCAACGATCCGGAGCTTCTGGTGCTCGACGAACCCGCCGGCGGCCTCGATTTTCCGGGGCGCGAGGACCTGCTTGCCGAGGTGGAGCGGCTCGCGCGCGGCGGCCGCACCGTCATTTACGTAACGCATCACGT
>CAZEAH010000117.1:0-7912 GCA_964510075.1 uncultured Leptospirales bacterium
CGCGCACTTCTCCCCCTCTATCGAGGCATGCGCCGCCGATACGCCCCCGTCCACCCTCTTCGCGCGCGATGCGGGCGACCTCGGGATCGCCGTTCTCTGGATCGTACAGGCCGCGCTGGTGCGACCGATCGCGTCCGAAGTAGGCGTGCCCGGAACGGCCTTCTCATCCCCCGCGTCGATCGGCGCGCTCGCCCATTCGGAAGACCCTGCACGGCCTATGCGCGTCGCCATGGATCGCGGCAGACCGGCCCTCTCCGGACACAAAAAATATATCACCGGCGGGCTCGACGCGGACTGGATAATCATTACCGCCGCGGGGGGAGACGAGACCGGTCCCCGGGCCGTGTACGTGCGGACGGCCGATCTGCCCGCCGGAGCGCTCGAGGAAATTGACATGGGAATGCTCTGCACCACGAGCCATGCGCGCCTGTCCCTTGCGGGAGTATCTCCGGAAGGCGCCGTCCTACTTCCGGCCGACGGCCGTACGGTTCGGCGTGCCATCAAACGCTGGGGAATTGTCGAACGCGCCCTCATTCTCGAGGCGTATGCCGGTCTGTGTTCCTACCTCGCCCGGCGGAGCGGGCGTATAAAGATTCAGGCCCGGATCGATGAACTGATCGCCGCCCAATCGCTGTCACGCCGCGGTCAGGTCGAAGCGGCCATGGCCGGCCGGCGCATTGAACCGCGGGGATCGGATATTGCCGAACTTGCGGAAATCTCCGCGAAAATCGCGGAAGCGGCGGCCGATTTGACGGAGGAGGAATCGCGCCGCCTTGACGATCTGAAGCTCGCACGTCTTTTTTCGCCGGGGACCCCCTGAGCATATTTATCGGGAAAGCGCGTTAAATTACTTGCATTTGCCGACCCTTCCCGCCTACTGGAGCCGACGCCATATCCCGCAGGAGCACACCGGACAAGAGGCCATGTTCAAGGACGTCGAATCGACCATCAGGGCGCTCGCAGGCCAGCAGTACATCTGTTCGAAAGAGATTGCGACCACCGTTTTTCTGGCGATGAAAATGGAAAAGCCCGTGCTCGTGGAGGGGCCCGCGGGGGTCGGCAAGACCGAGCTCGGCAAATGCGTGGCCTCCGCGCTCGGGATGGACCTCATCCGCCTTCAGTGTTACGAGGGACTCGACGAGGCCAAGGCCCTCTATGAATGGGAATACGCCAAACAGCTTCTCTATACCCAGATACTCAAGGACAAGCTTTCCGCGATGCTCGAGGGCGAGAAGACGCTGTCCGACGCCGTGGCCAGGCTCACCTCCGAGGAGGACGTCTTTTTCTCCGAGAAGTTCCTCATACCGCGGCCCATTCTCAAATCGGTCACCGCGAAACGCCCCACCCTGCTGCTCATCGACGAAATCGACAAATCCGACTCGGAGTTCGAGGCCTTCCTGCTCGAGGTGCTGTCCGATTTCCAGGTATCCATCCCGGAGATCGGCACGATAAAGGCCGAACGCAAACCCTTCGTGCTTCTCACATCGAACAACGCGCGCGAGATGTCCGACGCGCTCAAACGACGGTGCCTCCACCTGTACATCGATTTCCCCTCGCGACCACTCGAGGAAAAGATTGTAACCATCAAGGTCCCGGAATGCGGAGAGCGGCTGGTAAGCGAGCTTGTTGCGGCCGTGCACCGGATACGTGAACTGCCGCTTAAAAAGGAGCCAAGCATCAGCGAAACGCTCGACTGGGCGAAGGCACTGGCCCTCCTCGGCTGCGACGTACTGCGCCGGGACACGGCTGTGGACACGCTCAATTTCATATTGAAATACGAAAAAGACATCGAGCTGGTCAAGAAGCACTCCGCCGATGTGTTCGTTCATTAATCGGGAATCCGTCCACCGCGACGGCACAATCACGCACGACGAGCATTCGCGATGCAGTACGCAACCGAGGAACAGCGCCGCGGAACGAGGAAAATCCTCGAGTTCATTCGGATACTCAAGGACGCGGACGTGCGCGTGTCGCCGTCTGAGAGCATCGACGCGTTCGGGGCGCTGGGACATATAGACTACACCGACAGGGCGGTATTCAGGCAGGCGCTCGCCACGACCCTGGTCAAGGACTGCACCGACATCCCCATATTCGACCGCTGTTTCCATGAATTTTTCGACCGCAGGCCCTCCGACGAGCCCGCCGGAATCAGCGTGCCCGAAGGCATCGCAGACGTCGATCGTAATGACGACGGGTATTCCGCCGAAGACCTGCGCGAGGCCGGCGACGCGATCGACGGGTTCATCGACGCAATGGACGAGGATGAGCTTCGCACCCTCACGGCGCGCGATGTGGTCAACATCCTGCTCGACGACGAATCGCTCGCCTCATCCTCCGGGGCGCTCGGCATGATGATCATGAACGCGCGCGCTCGGCGTTCGCGATCCGAAGGCGGCGGCGACAAGGAAGAAGGCGATCCGGTTTTGACGTTCATCGTCGGCCGGGTACGCAGGAGGATCCGTGAACGCGCCATCGGCAGTTCCATACGCCGGCGCGAGGAATATTTGCTGAGCAAGTACATCTACCAGCTCAAGCCCGCCGAGGTGCAGGAGATGCGGGATCTCGTACGACGCTTCGGGCAGAAGCTCAAGAACCGTATATCCCTGAGGAAAAAGCGGGTGAAACACGGGGGACTCGACGTCAAGCGTACGTTCCGGCGCAACCTGGCCCACGGCGGCATACCCTTCAGGCTGTACTACCGCGACAGAAAGATCGACCGTCCCCAGCTCGTGGTACTGTGCGATATCTCGAGCTCGGTGAATCAGTATTCCCGATTTATGCTGCTGCTGACATACACGCTGCAGGGGCTTTTCTCGAAGGTGCGGACATTCGCATTCATCAGCAACATGGTCGAGATAACGCCGCTGTTCATGGAGATGGACCCGGAACGCGCCCTCAATTCTATCTTCACCGACACCGACTTCACCTACGGATTCGGCAGCAACTACGGCCGCTGTTTCGACCAGTTTGTCGCCGATTTCAGCGATTCCCTGGGAAGGAAGACGACGGTGCTCGTACTGGGCGACGCGCGGAACAACAACCAGGACCCGGGACTGGATTCCTTCATCCGGATCAAGGAATCCTCGCGCAATATCTTCTGGCTCAATCCCGACCGGAAGCACCTGTGGAACTGGAGCGACAGCATCGCCGGGCTGTACGCGGCGCACTGCACCGAAATGAAAGAAGTCAATAATGTTCTGGACTTATCCGATTTCATCGACAGACTGTTCAGGTGATATGAATACAAGGATACAGGCAAGCCTTCGCGTCAAACTTATCGCGAGCCTTATATCGGTGGTGCTCATCATCGGTTCCGCGTCCATCATCATAGGACTGCGCATCATCAACAACAACATAGTCGGCCAGGCGTACGAACAGGTCCAGAACGACCTGAAAACCGCCCGCTACATCTACGAGGACAAGATCCACATCATTCACCACTTCATGCGCCACCTGTCGCTCCTCCCCTACCTTCACGACGCGATCGAGCGGAATGACAGGAGGCTCCTCGTCAACAAATTGCAGGAGGTTAAAAGAGAACTCGACCTGGACATCCTGAACATCGTCGACCCCGCCGGAAGGGTCATCGTCAGGGCCCGCAACCCGGTGCGCACGGGCGACAGCGTGGCCGACGACAGGTACATAAGCTACGTCCAGACGAATCTCAAATCCTGTTTCGGCTCCGACATAATCTCTCACGACCATCTGGTGCGGGAGGGGAATGACCTTGCCGACCGGGCCTTCATAACTCTCGTCCCGACCCCCATGGCGCGCAAGACCGACAGCACGTACGAAGACAGGGGGCTGGTGCTGAAGGCGGCCTCGCCCATGATCCGTGACGGAAAGCTCATCGGCATAATTTACGGGGCGCGGCTCATCAACCGCAATTACGATATGGTGGACCAGATCAAGAGCCTCGTATTCAAGGACCAGAAATACAACGGGTTCGAATACGGCACCGCCACCATTTTCCTCGAGGACCTGCGGATATCGACCAATGTCCTGCGCGAGGACGGCGTCCGCGCCATCGGAACGCGAATCTCCGAAGAGGTTTTCAAGAAGGTGTTCGAGCGGGGGGAGCTGTGGCTCGACAAGGCCTTCGTGGTGAACAACTGGTACATCTCCGCGTACAGCCCCATCTACGATCTCCACCGGAAGGTGATAGGCATACTTTACGTGGGAATCATCGAAAACAAGTTCAACGACATAAAAAAGGAAACGACCATACTGTTCCTTGTCATAATAATCGTCACGCTCATCATCGCCATCGGCCTCTCGATCTACCTCATACAGAACTTCCTCCACCCGGTCAACATCCTCGTCGACGCCTCGAAACAGATCGCCGAGGGCAATTACACCATTAAAATCCCGGTCGACTCGAAAGACGAGCTGGGCTATCTCTGTAAGACATTCAATTCGATGGTGGCCGCGATCGTGGAGCGCGACAACCTCCTTAAAGAGGACACCCAGAAACAGATCGTACAGTCGGAGAAGCTCGCGTCCCTCGGAAAGCTCGCCGCGGGCATAGCCCACGAGATCAACAACCCGCTCACAGGCGTGCTCACCTACAGCTCGATCCTGCTCGAGGAGCTCAAGGATACCGAGCACAAGGACGACCTGGAGGTGATCGTAAACGAGACCCTGCGCTGCCGCAAGATCGTCCGCGAGATACTCAACTTCGCCAGGGAAACCCGCATCGAGAAGGAGCGCGCGAACGTCAACCAGGTAATCCGCGATATGCTTTCAATCCTTGAGAAGCACGTCAACTTCCAGAACATCAGCATCGTGAAAGACTTCGACGACGCGGTCCCCGATATGGAGATCGACATCAACCAGATCAAGCAGGTCATCAACAACCTGTCGCTCAACGCGTCCGACGCCATGCCCGACGGCGGGACCCTCACCATACGGACCCGATTCGACGCGGAACAAAACGCCGTTGTGATCGATTTCTCCGATACCGGTCTCGGAATAAGCGAGGAGAACATAGGGCGTATTTTCGATCCCTTTTTCACGACCAAACAGACCGGAAAGGGCACGGGACTCGGTCTCGCCGTCACATACGGCATAATAAAGCGGCACAACGGAACCATTACCGTTAAAAGTTCGATCGGCGAAGGAACCACGTTTACGGTCGTTTTACCGGTAGCCCAGTCGGGCAAACAGTAAAGGCGGGGTCGGATTTCCCGAGCGGGCTTTTTTGCAATAAGTGCTTGAAATTCACGACCCCGTATCGCAGGTTATTCCCGGGCGCTGCGGTCCGCCGCAGCGAAAGCGGTACGGTGGCGTACGGGGCAATTAGCTCAAGCGCAATGGAAGAGGTTATTCAATACCCGGACAAGGGCATGGCATGGCCAAAGTCAGAATACTTATAATCGATGACGAAGAAGTTGTCCTCAAGAGCTCGCTCCGTATACTCAGGAACGAGGAGTACGAGATCGATACGGCCCCTTCGGGCATAGACGGGCTCGAGATGGCGAAGGCCAAGAAGTACGATATCGTCATCACCGATCTCATGATGCCGAAGCTGGGCGGAATGGAAATCCTCAAGACCCTCCAGAAGGAACAGCCCGATGTCACCGTCATCATCTTTACGGGCTACGCCACGGTCGAAACCGCCCGCGAGGCCCTTAAGAACGGAGCGTTCGATTATATACCGAAGCCCTTCACTCCGGACGAGCTGAGGGACATCGTGAAAAACGCGATCGCCTCGCGTCAGGACAGCTCTCATACCCGCATGCTCGACCTCATGTCCATCGTTTCCCACGAGCTGAAAAGCCCCATTTCGGTGGTGCATACGACGGCCGAAACCCTTTACAAGGGCTACTTCGGCAAACTCGATCCCGGCCAGGAAAAGACCATCGAGACCATCCTCCGCAACTGCCAGTACCTGGAGGACATAATTCGAAACTACCTCGATCTTTCAAAGATGGAGCTCAACAATATCGAGGCCTTCGCGCAGCCTATCGACCTCGTCGATGAGGTCATTAAACCGGTGGTTGAGCTCCCCGAACACGCGATCAACATGAAGAAAATGAACATCGCCACCGACCTCAAAATAAAACCGGTTATAAACGGCGACCCCAATCTATTAAAGATTCTGGTAACCAACCTGGTGAACAACGCGATCAAGTACGGCAAGCCCGAGACCGAGATCAGACTAACGCTCGAGGAGAAGAACGGCATGATCGCCCTTTCCGTGTTCAACGAGGGAGTGGGAATATCCCGGGAGGATATAGAAACCAGGCTCTTCCAGCGCTTCTCCCGGCTCAAACAGAAGGGCACCGAGGGCGTAAAGGGAACCGGACTTGGATTATACATATGCAAAACCATAGCGGAAAAACACAACGGCGTCATATCGGTGGAATCTGAACAGGGGAAATGGGTGCGGTTTGCCGTAACCCTGCCCGTACAAAAGTAGAAGAAGCCCGTTCTCTCCCGCCGACGCACATCGAGAGTCACGGACACTAAATTACACTGGTACATTTTTTTGCGTTGACATCTTTCAGCCGGAAAGGGTAGTATCTCCTCTTATGCCGGAATGCGGTTTCGTCGTTTATCTATCCTGATTCATTCTTGTATTGAGCGATTTGGAGGGGCTGATGGAAATAGAATTCAAAGATCTCGGTGAACATAAAATCGTGCAGGTCAGCGGAGAGGTTGACCTCTATAACGTCAGCGAGTTAAAAAAGGCTCTTTTCTCCATAACCGACGGAAAGCATTCCAGCGTGATCGTCGACCTGAAGAACGTCAACTACATGGACTCATCCGGCATAGGCGCGCTTGTCGCCGGACAGAAAAAGATGAAGGCGCACAGCGGAAAATTCGCCCTTGTGAACATACACGACGACGTACTGAACATCCTCAAGCTCGCCACGCTTGATAAATTTTTCAAGATATACGAAAGCGAAGACGAGCTCCTGTAGCCGTCAGGAAACCCGTTTTAACACCAGCGTCGTCATGTCGTCATGGGGCGGCGCGTTCCCCTGGAAGGTCGTAACGTCATCCACGATCCTTTCGACTATTTCCTGCGCGTTGAGATGGCTGCTTGATATAATCAACCTCTGCAGGCGGAGTCTTCCGTACTCCTCCCTGTTCTCGTTGCGCATTTCCGAAACACCGTCGGTGTACAGAACCACTATATCTCCTGGATCGAGCTTTACTTTCGCGTGCGGATACTCCACGTCCTCGGTGATGCCGATCGGCATTCCCTCGAGGTTCGTAACCGTGCACTTCCCCAGACGCGCACGATAGCAGAAAAGGGGCCCGTGCCCGGCATTGGAGAACGACAGCTCCCCCGTTTCGCGGTTATAGATCATGAAGAAAAGCGTCGCGAACTTGTCCACCGCGAAATCGGCGCTGAGCGCGTCGTTGATCGAACGGACAATGGTGGCGCAGTCCACACGCTTGTTGTTTTTGATCGAATTGGTGAACACCGTGCGGATCATAACCATCACCAGAGAGGCCGGTACGCCCTTGCCCGAAACGTCGCTTATAAGCGCGCCCACCCTGGATTCGCCGATGTCGATATAGTCGAAGTAGTCTCCGCCGACACCCTTCGCCGCGCGCGTAAACCCCTTTATCTGTATGCCCTCCTTGTCGTAAAAGCCCATCGGATTGAGCCCTTCCTGAATCTCCTTTGCGAGCTCCAGCTGCTCCTGCATGATCCTCGACTCGATCTCCATGTCTTTCGCTTTCTTGAGTTTTTCGGTCATCATATTGAAATCGCCCGCAAGCAGACCGAGCTCGTCCGAGCGTTTAAGGTCTATCTTGTATTCGAGGTCTCCCGTCGAAATGATCGCGGCCCCCTCGGAAAGCTTGCGGATGGGCTTGATGGTGATGCTGGCGAGAATAAACGAACCGACGATCGCCACCGCGAGGAAGAACACCGCGATGATCATGATGTTACGCG
>CAZEAH010000118.1:0-7887 GCA_964510075.1 uncultured Leptospirales bacterium
GTATCGCCCCGTACCATCCGGCGAGAACCGCGAAGTATTCCTCGGCCTCGATATCGGATCGACCAGCACGAAGGCGGTCCTGCTTGACGAGGCGGGCAGCGTCATGGCGGGCTTCTATACCAGGACCGCGGGCAGGCCGCTTTCCGCGGTACAGGGCATTCTGGAGTCGATCGATACGGTATTCTCGTCCAGGGGCTGTACGCTCGCATTCCGCGGCGCCGGAACGACAGGCTCGGGGCGCAAATTCATCGGAAGGATAATCGGCGCGGACCTCGTTCTGGATGAGATCACCGCGCACGCGCGCGCCGCCGCCCATCTGAAAGAGGACGTGGACACGATTATCGAAATCGGCGGCCAGGACGCCAAGTTCACCGTACTGTCCGGGGGTGAGGTCACCTTCTCGATAATGAACACCGTGTGCGCCGCGGGCACCGGAAGCTTTATCGAGGAACAGGCGCAGAAACTGGGCTGCGCGCTTTCCGATTTCGCCGACCGCGCGCACGGCATGCGCGCTCCCATCGCCAGCGACCGCTGCACCGTATTTATGGAACGGGATATCAATCATTTGCTCGCCGCGGGATATTCCGTGGACGAGATTTTGGCCACGGTCCTCCATTCCGTACGCGACAATTACCTGTCCAAAGTCGCCGTCGAGGCGCGGATAGGGAACTCCCTCTGCTTCCAGGGAGCGACCGCCCGGAACAGGGCCCTTGTGGCCGCGTTCGAACAGAAGCTCGGCAAACCGATTTTCGTCTCGCGGTATTGCCATCTTACCGGCGCGCTGGGCGTCGCTATCTTGTTGAAGGAAAGCCCGCCCGCGCGGTCCTCCTTCCGCGGCCTTCAGCTTCACCGGTTCGACATCCCTCTCGAATCCGAGAGGTGCGGCCTGTGCGCGAACCATTGTACCATACGGACCGCCCGGGTCGCCGGGGAAACCGTCGCCTATGGCTTTCTTTGCGGGCGCGATTACGAAACCGCCGCCTACGTTGACGGGAACCGTTCGGGGTTCAACCTGCTGCGGGAGCGGAAAAAAGCCTTTTCCTTCAGACGTTCCGGAAAAAAACGGCACAATATCGTTATCGGACTTCCCGCGGCGCTGCACCTCTTCGAGGAACTCCCTTTATGGAAACGGTTTTTCGACCTCCTGGGATTCGCGACGATCAGCAGCGAGGGTTATTCCGGCGCGCTGAAGGAGGGCGGACGCCTGGCGGGAGCGGAATTCTGTGCGCCGATGGCCGCACTGCACGGCCACGTCGCGCACATCGCGTCGAAGGCGGACCGCGTTTTCCTCCCTTTCTACCTTGAGGCCCGCGAGCGTCCTAAAAACGCGAAGCGCCAGTACTGTTATTATACGCAATACGCTCCGGCGCTTGCCACGGATCTGGGCAAACGGGCCGGCGTCCCGATGCTCACGCCGCTCATACACCATGGAGGGAGCTTCCAGAACGCGGCCGAGCTGTATCACGCGCTGAAAGATTCCATGGACCACGGCCCGTCATTCTACGAGGTGTACGGCGCCTACACCCGTGCCCTGGAGTTTTATAATACCGGATTGAAACGCCTCGTGCGCTCCTTCCGGGAAAACGCCGGAGCCAACGACGACGTGGACGTGGTCCTTCTCGGCAGACCGTATACCCTGCTGTCACCCCACATGAACAAAGGCATCCCTTCCATCTTCGCCGGCCTCGGCGTCCGCACTTTCTACCAGGATATGGTCCCATACACGCGCGCTGAGGTCTCTCGGATCGAGGACCTGCTCTCGGCGTTCCACTGGAATTACGCAGCCAGAATGCTCGAGGTTGCCGAGGTGGTTTCGCGCCGCCGGGGCCTGTATCCGGTACTGGTCACATCCTTTAAATGCTCGCCGGACTCGTTCGTGATAGAGTACTTCAAACGCATACTCGATGAGCGCGGGAAACCGTATCTTATCCTGCAACTCGACGAGCACGATTCGAACGTCGGATACGAAACCAGGATCGAAGCGGCCCTGCGTTCGTTCAGAAACCATCACGCGGGAGACCGACGCCAGGCGGCACCGCGAATTCTTCCGGTCGTTCCGCGTCTCAACGGCGACATCAGGAACAAGACCCTCCTTATCCCCTCGTGGGACTCCCTTGTAAACCGGTTCATGACAGCCAGCCTCGTCCGCCAGGGTATCGACGCCCGGCTTTTAAACGAGGACGCCACGATAGTGCAGAAGAGCCTGCGCCACAACACCGGGCAGTGCATTCCGCTCAACGCGATCGCCCAGGAATGCATGGAGTACGTGGAACGCAACGGCCTCGATCCGGCAAAGACGGCGCTGTGGATGATAACCAGCGAGATCGCCTGCAACATCAAGATGTACCCCTACTACATCAAGAGCATACTGGAAGCGCACGGCGGCGGGATGGAAAAGATCGATATCTACCGCGGTGATATCACTTTCATTGAGATGGGGCCCGGTACCGCCATAAATATGTATTTCCCCTACATGCTCGGAGGGATGCTGCGCCGGCTCGGCTGCCGACTTCGCCCCTATGAGCTCGACCACGGGGCCGCCGACAGCGCGGTCGAACGCTCGGCGTCGATCATCGAGAACGCCCTTCTGTCCGGTATGGACAGGCGAAAATCATCATCGACGTCGCCGATATATTTTCGCGCGTGCGAACGCGCGAAAGGACGCGCCCGAAAGTCGCCATTTTCGGCGACATTTACGTGCGCGACAACGATGTCATGAACCAGGGGCTTGTGCGCGCCATCGAAGACGCCGGGGGCGAAGCGCTCACCACGCCCTACACCGAGTACGCCAGAATGGTTGCCTCGCCGTATTTCAGGCGCTGGTTCATGGAAGGGAAATACTTCGATGTGGTCGTCAATAAAACCCTCCTTTCGATTGTGAGTGTTCTTGATAAAATGTATTATCGGTATTTCGAGGACATCCTGGGCGAACCCTATCCCGAATACGCCCAGACCGCCGGGGAGATTCTGGCGAACTTTAACGTCAAGATGCAGAATGCCGGCGAGTCGCTCGAAAACCTCATAAAGGTCTTCTCACTCATCCAGCACCACGACGACATCGCGCTTTTTATTCACGCCAGCCCCGCGTTCTGCTGTCCGGGGCTTGTTACCGAGGCGATGTCCGCGCGTATCGAGGAAGTCACGGGAATACCGGTGGTGCCGATCGTGTATGACGGCACCGGAAGCGTGAAAAACGACATCATCGTGCCGTATCTTAAATATCCGCGCACCCGGACCGCGCGACAGCGTACAGCCAGGATTTCGTGAGAGGCCGTTATGCGCTCGTAGCGTTATCGCCGCCATTGCGGTCTTAGCGCCTTCCGCCCGACGGATACACGGCAGAGTCATCGTAAAACCCGGGGAGAACCGGTCCCCGCTTACTGAACACGTCTACAGACGAAACGAGGTGGATGATGGAACATGACGCCCGCGTACATCTTTACACCGGCCACGGCAAAGGTAAAACAACGGCCGCGCTGGGACTTGCGCTCCGCGCCGCCGGCCATGGCATGCGAAGCATCGTTATTCAGTTCATGAAGGGACAGCATTACGGCGAGCTCGATGCCGTTAAAAGGCTCGACGGGCTCATCACCATCGAACAGCACGGAAGCGCGGCGTTCTGCCGGCCCGACGATGAAAACTCCGAGGAGCACCGCCGCTACGCACGCCGGGCCCTCGAACGTTCGCGGGAGGTGCTGTACGGAGGATCCTATCCGCTCGTCGTGCTCGACGAGATCGTCACCGCGCACCTTTTCACGTTGATACGCCTCGACGAAATTATGGGCCTCCTTAAGGGCAGACCCGCGCAGGTAGAGCTCGTCCTCACCGGGCGCGGCGCGCCGAAGGAACTCATTGACGCCTGTGACCTTGTTACCGAGATGAAGGAAGTGAAACATTATTACGCCGCTGGAGTGGAAGCGCGCGAGGGTATAGAGTACTGAGAACATGGTGGAATGTGCGGCAAAATAAAAAAGGCGAGGATTCGAATCCTCGCCTTTTTACATTCAAATACTGTTCGACCTACTTGTTTACTATCTTCTTGGCGTCGCCCACAAGGGTTTCGACAACGCTTGGATCGGCGAGCGTCGAGATGTCGCCGTAGCCGGACACGTTGAAGTCGGCGGCGGCGATCTTTTTGAGGATGCGGCGCATGATCTTTCCGGAGCGCGTCTTGGGAAGAGCGTCCGCCCACTG
The DNA here is from genome assembly GCA_964510075.1 of uncultured Leptospirales bacterium. GTDB lineage: Bacteria > Spirochaetota > UBA4802 > UBA4802 > UBA5368 > MVZN01. The sequence continues at coordinate 4,195 of CAZEAH010000118.1, forward strand.
GATGATTTCCGGAGTCGCGATGGGTCCGATCTCCTTGCGCACGTGGGCGATGAGCTCCTTCTTCAGCTCCTCGGTCTTTTCCACTCCGGTGTTCAGCGTCACGAAGGCGTAAATCGACTGGCCCTTGATCTCGTGCGGATAGCCGACAACCGCCGATTCGGCGACCTTGGGATGCGATACGAGCGCCGATTCGACCTCGGCCGTGCCCATGCGGTGGCCGGAAACGTTAATAACGTCGTCAACGCGGCCGGTGATCTGGTAGTAGCCGTCCTTGTCGCGGCGGCATCCGTCACCGGTGAAGTACTTGCCGGGGAACTGAGCGAAGTAGGTGTTGAAGAAGCGCTCCTTCTTGTCGTCCCCGTAGACGCCGCGCATCTGGCCGGGCCACGAATAATCGATGCAGAGGTTGCCCTCGCATACGCCTTCCAGGGGCTTGCCGCTGTCGTCAACTATTGAAGGCTGTACGCCGAAGAAGGGAACGGTCGCCATGGCCGGTTTGATGTCGATCGCGCCGGGAAGCGGGGTGATGAGGATTCCGCCCGTTTCGGTCTGCCACCAGGTGTCAACGATCGGGCACTCGCCGCGGCCGATCTTGTTATAGTACCAGTTCCAGGCTTCGGGGTTGAGCGGCTCGCCGACCGAACCGAGCAGGCGGATGCTGGAGATGTCGTGTTTGTCGACCCACTGGTCGCCCTCCTTCGCGATGGCGCGGATGGCGGTCGGGGCCGTGTAGAAAATGTTGACCTTGTACTTCTCGACAACCGCCCAGAAGCGGCCGAAGTCCGGATAGCTCGGCACCCCTTCGAACATGATCGTGGTCGCGCCGTTGGCAAGCGGGCCGTACACGATATATGAGTGTCCGGTCACCCAGCCGATATCGGCCGTGCACCAGTAGATATCGCCGTCGTGGTAGTCGAAGATCATCTTGTGCGTGAAGGCCACATAGGTGATATAGCCGCCGGTAGTGTGCATGACGCCCTTGGGCTTTCCGGTCGATCCTGAGGTGTACAGGATGAAGAGGGGCGCCTCGGCGTCCATTTCCTCGGCCGGGCAGTTCGCGTCTACCGACGCCATTTCGGCCTCGTACCACTTGTCAATCTTGTCGTTCCATTTAACCTGGACCTTGTCGCCCACGCGCTTTACGACGATGTGAAGGCGTACGTTCGGGCACTGGGCGATCGCAGCGTCGGCGTTGTCCTTCTGGGGAACTGCCTTCGCGCCGCGGAAGGTTCCGTCGCAGGAAACCACCACCTGGCTGTCGCAGTCGAGGATACGGTCGCGCAGGGCCTCGGCCGAGAATCCGCCGAACACCACCGAGTGGATCGCGCCGATACGGGTGCTGGCCAGAATACCTATGGCGAGCTCCGGAATCATCGGCAGGAAGAAGGTCACGCGGTCGCCCTTCTTGACGCCGTTCTTCTTAAGAACGTTCGCGAACTTGCAGACTTCGGTGTGAAGTTCCTTATAGGTGAACTTCTTGCTTTCGCCGGGATCGTTGCCTTCCCAGATAAGCGCGACCTGGTCACCCCTCTTGTCGAGGTGCCTGTCCAGGCAGTTGTACGACACGTTTACCTTGGCGCCGGTGTACCACGCGATCTTGAGCTCCTCGGGAGTCTTGCCGTAATTGCAGTCCATAACCTTGTCCCATTTCTTGAACCAGGTTATGTACTCTTCAGCGATTTTTCCCCAGAAAGCGTTGGGATCGGAGACGGACTCCTTCCACATTTTTTCGTAGTCCGCGCGGCTCTTGATATACGCCTTCTCTTTGAATTTTGCCGGTACCGGATAAATCTCCTTAAGGGTAACTTCAGCCATCTAATACCTCCGAATTTTTTTGGTTGCCGGTGATTTATTTATAGCCGCCCACCGCCCCCTCCGCGGACGGTGCGCAAATAAACCCTTCACCAGGAACATTATTAGTTATTCTTACAGGGCGGACCGGGTTCCCTCGCACGGATGTTCCCGCCATGCTCCGCCCCGAAAACGTGCGAAAGACGTTATTCGTTGAGCCGCTTTTCGAGATACGATGAAATCATTGCGTCGTATTCAGACGTACTTTTGTAAACCTTTATCGCCAGCCTGAAGTTGGTCGCGCGCGACACCTCGCCGCCGCTCTTTCTCATATCCTCCAGAACCGCCGCGTAATCTGCCGGGTCGATGATCACCGTAACGCTCTCGAAATTCTTCGCCGCCGAGCGCAGCATCGCGGGGCCGCCGATATCGATGTTTTCGATCGCCTCCTCCAGCGTGCATCCCGGCTTCGAGATCGCCTGCCTGAAGGGATAGAGGTTTACCACCACCATGTCGATGGGTTCGATCCCGTGGGCCTTCATGGTGGCCACGTGCTCCGGGTTCGAACGAAGCCCCAGGAGCCCGCCGTGTATCTTCGGATGGAGGGTTTTCACCCTGCCGTCAAGCATCTCCGGGAAGCCCGTGTGCTCGGAAACATCCTTAACGTCAAGCCCGGCATCGCGCAGAATTTTAGCGGTTCCGCCGGTGGAAAGAAACGCTACGCCGAACCCCGCAAGCTCGCGGGCGAACTCCACGGCGCCTGTTTTATCGGAAAGACTTATCAAAGCCCTGTGTATCTTTGCCATGCGATCTCAGCCGTTAAATTTGAATATTTAAATATTTATGAAATTTTTCAATAATATTGAATAATTTTTAATACATATTATTCAATTTTTGTATCCATTGAACCGGCTGTCGGCAAAATGACAAGCATTTTTTACGAGCCCTCGACAGCCCCCAATGAAAAAAATTAACCCGCATATGCTCACTATGCGCGGCAAAGTGCCCAGCTAATATTCATGGAATAGAGCGCACGTTCCATCCATACATTCACCTCCACAATACAAGGCTTCGCTGACTATACAAGCCGGACTATGAGTATCATGCATATACCGGTTTGTACTATTACTTTTTAGCCTTCGGACATCATTTAAAGACCTTCGACGGCCCCATACCCGCCCGACAGCCAGCGCACCCTCCATGGAACCCTGTGGAAACGGTACATTTTTTGTCCCGGCGACTTGACGATTCTGCATCGAAGCGCTACATTTATCCTGTTATAAATTTAGACTAATTTAGTACAAAAGTTCAAAATATGAAACCGGCAAAAAGACAGAAGATCCTCGACGCCGCCGAACGGCTTTTCGAGCGATTCGGCCCCGGCAAGACCGGCGTCGACGAGATCGCCGCCGCAGCGGGAGTAGCCAAGGGAACGCTGTACAACTACTTCGGAAGCAAGGAGGGAATCGTACGGGAACTGGTCTCCTCCAAGATCGAGCTGTTTGAAAACACCCTCAGGCACACGATCGAAGGGATGAGCGACCCCCTTGAAAAGCTGAAATCGGCCGCGCTCGAGCGCTTCCGCTTTCTGCATCGCTCCCCGTACATAGCCTCACTGCTCCTGGAAAGATCCGATGATAACGCCAACGACATCGCTCTCTCCTTCGAAGAACACCAGCGCGGCGTGATCTCCAGGATACTCGAGGAGGCCCGCAGGCGCGGCATCATCCGCCGCTCAGACAGTGCGAGCATCGCGGATGGAGTGCTCTACCTGCTGAAGGGTCTCGAGCTTTCACTCAAAAACAGGCTCGATACCGTACATCTCGAGGACCTGGAGGCAGAGATATCGCGCATCATCCCCTTCTTCTTTTCCCGTTCCGGCAGAACGCACGGAAAAAACCG
>CAZEAH010000119.1:0-7886 GCA_964510075.1 uncultured Leptospirales bacterium
GTACGGGGATGATTTTCCGGGGGAAACGTTTCGGGTGTTGAAGAATAACGAGATTAAGAAGTACGGGGAGTATCGGACGAAGCGGCTGGTGCTGGAGGCGTGGGAGAGGGTGTGAGGGGGGAGGAGATTCTGCTAATGGAAAAATATCATTTTCTTTTATTTCAAAACTTGCCATTAGACTGTAAACAAGAGCTCCCAATTCAATTAGGAGGTAATGTAGAATTAGCAAAACCACCCTTTGAGATATTAGATAAGGAAGCCGATGGATATTGGAATAAGGAAGAATACCGATCCTTGTTAATTATCCCCGGCATGCCCGCAAAACCTGTTTCCCGCTTGACAAAAACAGGGCAGGGAATATAGTTGCTACAACAACAATAGTTATCACAACAATATGCGGGGAACGGATAAAAAAGTGGCCTTCAATCTCGCCGTATCGCTCGGCTTCCTTGTCGGCAGGGCGAACGCCGCAATGCGCGCCGGATTCAACAGGGCCATCGGCGAGGCCGGCATCGCCGCCACCGCGGAGCAGTGGGGCGTGCTGAACATCGTCCGCGCCTCGCCGGGGATCATTCAGAGCGAGATCGCCGAGCGGAGCATGAAGGACAAAACGAACATAACCAGAATGCTCGACCTGCTCGAAAAAAACGGCCATATCGAGCGCCGCGCCGACGCGGACGACCGCCGTTCGTACCGCATATACATCACCGCCTCCGGTGAGGATCTCCTCGATCGGCTCGCCCCCATCGCCGACGCCGTCAACATGAAAGCCGCCAAGGGACTCTCCGCGCGGGAGCGCAGGCTGCTCGGGGAGCTCCTCGAAAAAATACATCGCAACATGAGCGGGTGACCATGGAAAACCTGATACGACAGTCCGACCGCCTGGCGGAACTTCTGGGTCTCACATACCAACCGATCGCCTTCATGTTCTCCGAAACGAAGCCGCCCGGCGCGCTCGGATTCAAAAAGGCGGGCGGGGGATGCATCGGCCCGCTCATCTTCTCCGCGGCGAAGGGCAAAACGGTCGCGTTCGACGAAAACTCGACAGGGTACCCGTGTTCGGCCTTTTACCTGGGCTACGGGGAGTGGATCTTCCCCGGCATAGAGTATTTTCTGTCGCACGGCCCCGCGCCCGGCCGGGAGTGCGAGCGCTTCGTGAAGACGCCGGAGCTTGCCCGGGAGTATATGGCCTCGTTCAAGAGCGCGCGGCGGCGCGAGGGCGCGGTGGTCTTCAAGCCCGTGCGGAGCTTCGCCGCCGCCTAGGAGCCCGTCGCCGTGTCGCTCTTCGCCAACGCCGACCAGATGAGCGCGCTCGTGTTCCTGGCCCATTACGCGCACCCGCTCTCGCGCGACCGCATAGAGACCGGATTCGCGTCCGCGTGCATGTCGCTTTTCACCATACCGCTGCGCTATGCCGATGAGGGCGTCATGAAGGCCTTCTGGGGGCTGCACGACATCGCCGTGCGCTCCTCGCTTCCGAAGGAAATCACCTCCCTGTCCATGTCGCTCTCCATGTACCGCGAACTGTGCGCGCACGCCGAAGAGGGCCTTCTCTCCACCGGCAACTGGCGGAAGCTCCGGGCGCGAGCGCGCGGGGAATGACGGGATACCGCGAGGAGGTTCTGCGATGAAGTACCTGATGTACATACTGCTCGCGCTGGGCGTGTTCGAGATCGTGTCGAACGCCTGGCATCTCAGCAGGGGCTCGGTCCGAGCTATCGGGCAATCGGCGAAGCGCCAGCACGGGGAGATACCGGAGTCGCTTCCGGACGTTCACTTTTTCGTCAAGGCGATCGTCATGTTCGCGTTCGGCCTTTTGTTCCTGGCGTCCGCGGGGTGCTTTTTTTTATACGACGGTGGATGCGGGCCGTTCACAACGGCGGTGGTCGTGTCGTTCGCGGCCTACGGGCTTGCGCAGGCGCTCATCTACAGGCGTACGCCGAGCGCGTGGATGTCGGCGGTCGTGTACGCGCTTCCCGCTGTTGCCTATTTCGTCCTCGCCGGGTGAGGTGGTGGAGTGAGGTGTGTCATAATGTAAAAATAATTCTTGAAATTTCATCAGTATAACTGCAAATTACCCAAATGTGGATCGAACGCGAGATAGAACGATATCTCATGGACGTATCGGGCGAGCGCCCGGCGTGCATACTTACCGGTGGTCGTCAGACCGGAAAGACCAGCCTGCTTCTTCGGATGTTTCCTGATATTCGGTACGTATCGCTGGATGTTCCGTCACTTGCCGGAGAAGCCGAGGAGTCCGGCGAGCGGTTTCTCGAACGTTTCGGCCCGCCGCTCATCATCGACGAGGTGCAGTACGCGCCGGGTATTTTCCGCTTCCTTAAGGCGGATATCGACGCAAACCGCAACAGGCGGCGGCGCTTCCTGCTGACAGGTTCGCAGAAGTTCTCCCTGATGCAGGGAGTGACGGAAAGCCTTGCCGGGCGGGTTTCGATCGTGGAACTGTACACGCTGTCGGCGCGGGAGCTCGAACGCTGGAGCGGTACGAAGGCCGACCCCGCGACGCTGCTCCGGTGGATGTTCACTGGCGGCTATCCGGAGATCCATGCCCGCTCACTCGATCCGCAGAGGTATTATGGGGACCTTGTCGCCACCTATCTCGAACGCGATGTCCGCCAGGCACTGCAGGTAAAAAACCTGCGGGATTACGACCGATTCCTCCGCCTTGCGGCCGTGCGGACAGGGCAGCTGCTCTCCATGAACTCTTTCGCCTCCGATCTGGGGATAAGCCCCAACACGGTGAAAAGCTGGCTCTCGGTTCTCGAGGCTTCGGGAATCATCTGGCTGCTCGAACCGTATTATGGCAATCCGGGCAAGCGGATAGTCAAATCCCCGAAACTCTATTTCACGGATACGGGTCTGGCGGCGTATCTGGCGGGATTCCGATCGGAGGAAGACCTGGCCCAGAGTCCGTTGCTTGGCGCTTTCTTCGAGAGCCACGTGCTCGGCCAGATGGTGCGAAAATACGCGAACCGCTGCCGCAGGCCGGCGATTTATTTTTTCCGTGACCATTACGGGCATGAGGTGGATTTTATCGTTCCGATCGGCGGAAGGCTCAGGCTCTACGAATGCAAATGGTCCGAGGATCCTCCCGCGGTGGTGCCTTCGTTTGCCGTAATCGAAAAGGCGGTCGGCTCACACAACATACTCTCACGAAGCGTCATCACCCCGGGAAGGAATCCGCGGAAAAAAGGCTCGGTACTGATCGAAGACAGCGTTGAGATACCGAGTCTGGAGGTATAAACTGATCGTGATCGTTATTCCCTTTTCTTCAGCTTCTCCACCATCTCCACAAAGAGCGCGTAAAATTCCTTGAGCTCGTCGCCCTTTCTGAGCGGCCGCGGCGACGGGAGCTTCCCCGCGATGATCTCCTTCAGGTAGTTAGACATCACATAGACCGGCCCGGAGATGTGGTGCGTCTTGCGGATGAGGGCGACGAAGAGTACGGCGGCCTGCGCCAGGATGAACACCACGATGCCCCACAACAGCGCGTTGTTCTGCGCGATGATCCTCTCCATGGTGCGCACGTTTTCGGCGTGGATGCGCGAGACGTTCGCTATCGGAAGATTCTCCGCGCCCGCGGCCTCCTGCGAAAAGGCCAAAAGCGCCTCCACGTTGTTGTTGTAGAGCACGATGATGTTGTTCAGGCGCCGGTTGTTCATGCTCACGTTGACGCTGATCGCCGCGACGATAACCGCCGACACCACCAGGATGGCCCCGATGATCGAAAACGCGGTCTTAAGCTGGAACTTTTTGTCGATGACGTATTTTTTACGCTGTGTCATGTCGCGTGCCCCTCGTGGAAGTGGGGCGTCCCGGCGCCCCGGCTGAATGGATAGCACGGCCGGGGCCATTTGGTCAATCCCTTTATGGGACCGCCGCGCCGCCTTCCGTACGGAGCGGGCCGTGATGTGAATACAGCAGTGTACCCGCTCCGGCCTCCGCGAGCATCTTGTAGAAGAGCCGCAGCGGAAATCCGATAACGTTCGAAACCGAGCCTTCGATGCGCTCGATGATCATGGCGCCGTGCTCCTGTGCGGCGTACGCCCCGGCCTTGTCAATGTACTCAATGCGCGCCAGGTACTCCTCGAGCTCCGCCCGGCCGAGGGGCTTAAAGGTGATCGCCGAAGCCTCCAGGCCCGTCGCGAACTCCAGTCGGCCCCCCGCGCGCCGCAGGCCCACCGAGAGGCCGCTTATCACGCGGTGCGTGCGCCCCGAAAGGCGCCCCAGAATGGCGAGCGCCTCGTCGAATCCGGAGGGCTTGCCGATAATCGCCCCGTCGATCGTCACGATGGTGTCGCAGGCGATGACGAGCGCGTCGTCCGCGGAGGCCTCGACGCGCGGCGCGAGCGAGCGCATCTTGTCGGCGGCCACGCGCGCGGCGTAGTCCTCCGGCTTTTCTCCGGGAAGCGCCGCCTCGTCGGCGTCGGGCGCCATCACCTCGAAGTCGTCGAACAGGCCGCCGAGCAGTTCCCTCCGGCGGGGCGATGTCGAACCCAGTATGACGCGCATGGACTATTTCAGTAAAACCTTTTCGTTGAGTTTCTGGATGGAGGTGACGTTCTTCAGGCGCCTGAGGCGGGCGATGATGTCTTTAAGGTGGGCGAGGCTCTTCACCTCGAGCACCAGCTTTATTACCGCGTTGTCGCCGGCGTGCACGGTGGCCTCGACCTTGATGATGTTGGTCTTGCAGGCGGCAAGCTCGTCGGCGACGTCTTTAAGGAGGTTCGGCCGGTCGATCGCCTCTATCTGGAGCTTGACCGGATAGGTGTTCTCCGAGCCCTCCCACACGATCGCGATAAAACGCTCCTGCTCGATCGTCAGGCGTTTGAGCGAGGGGCAGGTCTTCTTGTGCACGGTGATGCCGCGCCCGCGCGTGATGAAGCCGACCACGTCGTCGCCGGGAATGGGCTGACAGCACTGCGAGAGCTTGATGAGCACGTTGGATGTGCCGTCTATGGAGAGCGCCATCTTCTTCTGGCGCGAGATGCCTTTGATCTTGAAGAGCTCCGTCTCGGGAATCGAGACCTCGGCGGTCTTCTCGGCCTTTTTCGGTTCGGGCGGGGCCTCGGGCCTGCGCTCGCTGTCCTGCTCGCGGCGCAGCCAGTTGCGTATCTTGTAGCGCGCGTTGGACGACTTGACGAACTTGAGCCACGACTCCGACGGGTGACCCTTGGGGCTGGTGAGCACCTCGACGATGTCGCCGCTTTTAATCTCGGTCTTCAGCGGCACCAGCGCGTTATTCACCTTGGCCCCCACGCAGCGGTTGCCGACCTCGGTGTGGATAGCGTAGGCGAAGTCCACCGGCGTGGCCCCCTTGGCGAGCTTCACGATCTTCCCCTTGGGCGTGAAGACGAAAATCTCGTCCTCGTAGAGGTCCATCTTGAGCTCCTTCATGAACTCGCGGCTGCTCACCTTTTCGCTCTGTTCCTTCTCGGCGCGGGGGATGTTCTGCAGCACCGGAAAATTCTTGAAGGTGCGCTGATGGATGCTGTCCCTGTCCTTGTACAGCCAGTGCGCGGCGATGCCCATCTCGGCGGTGGCGTGCATGTCGTAGGTGCGGATCTGGAACTCCAGCGGCAGGCCGTCGGGGCCTATAACGGTGGTGTGCAGGGACTGGTACATGTTCGATTTCGGCACGGCTATGTAGTCCTTGAAGCGCGAGGTGATCGGCGACCACAGGGTGTGGATGACACCCAGTATCCCGTAGCAGTCCTTCACCTCGGCCGTAATGATGCGGATTGCGCGGATGTCGAAGATGTCCTCGAAGCTCTTGCCCTGCAGCTTCATTTTGCGGTAGATGGAGTAGAAGTGCTTTGCCCGCCCGGTGATTTCGGCCTTGATGTCGAGCCGCCTGAGCTGCTGGTCCAGGATGAAGCGCAGGTCCTCAATGAACTCCTCTATTTCGGTCTTGCGCCGGGCGACCTTGCCGGCGATCTCCTCGAACTCCTGGGGATACAGGACGTGGAAGGCCATGTCCTCCAGCTCCGCGCGTATCTGCGACATGCCCAGCCTTCCGGCCATGGGCGCGTAGATGTCCATCACCTCGTGCGCGATGCGCGCCTGCTTCTGTTCGGGCTGGAACATGATGGTGCGCATGTTGTGCACCTTGTCGGCGAGCTTTATGAGGATGACGCGCACGTCCTTGATGGTCGCCATCAGCATCTTCCTGATGCTGTGCACCTGGTCGTTGTAGCGCGTCTTCTTTTTGAGCGAGGAGATCTTGGTGACGCCGTCCACCAGAAGCGCGATCTCCTCGCCGAACTTCTCGCGCACGATCTCAAGCGACACCGGCGTGTCCTCCACCACGTCGTGCAGCAGCGCCGCCGCTATCGTCGTGGTGTCCATCTTCAGATTCGCCAGGATGATTCCGATCTCGAGCGGGTGGATGATGTAGGGCTCGCCCGAAAGGCGCGTCTGGTTTTTGTGGGCCTCGCTCGCGTACTCGTAGGCGCGCCGTATAAGATCGAGGTCGCCCTCGGGGTTGTTCGCCCGGATGGCGGCCAGAAGCGCGTTGAGGTCGCGGCTCTTTATTTTAAGGTCGATCTTCGACATGGTTTTCGCCCGTAGTGTCAAGGTAGCATCGCGCGAACGCCGTTTCAATCATAAATCGTACCGTGTTTGGCCCGGTCCGAGGGGGATGCGGCCGATCTCCGCGGTCCCGACGCGGCGCTTTCGGAAAGCGCCGCGCAAGCCTGCGGCCTCTTCGCGATGATGCGTTTCTTTGAGTGTCCCGCGGTTGCGGACCCCGGCGGCACCGGAGGGTGAAAACCTTTCCGAATATGAAGGCATACGTACCGGCATTGTTCCCGCCGGGACCGCCGCGATACAGGGACGCGCCTGCCCCCGGGCATCGCCGGCCGGGCAAAAATGAGTAAAGCGAAAACCGAAACGGTCCGATTGTTCAAGTGATTGATAATCCATTACACTCCCGGGTGTGTGCCGGGGAGAAGGCTTTTGCAAGCGGCATTCTTGCAAAAGCCTTTTTTGTCCGCTAATCCCGCCCCCCCGGACCTGCCGATACATATACCGGGGCCCCGGGATGCCGTTTAAGGCGGCGGCCGGAGGCGCCGCACGGTGGAAAGGCCATGATTTTCGTCATCAACGAACAGAACCCTCAGAAGCGGCTCATCCAGAAGACCCGCGAGGTGCTGGAGCAGGGGGGCGTCATCATTTACCCCACCGACACCGTCTACGCCTACGGCTGCGACGTCAACGACCGGCGCGCCATCGAGCGGATCTATCACATTAAAAAGATTGCCAGAAACAAGCCGCTGAGCTTTGTGTTCTCCGAGATCGGCGAACTGCACGAGTACGCGCGCAACATTTCGGACCGGGCATTCAAGGCCATGAAGAGGGCGCTGCCGGGGCCGTACACCTTCGTCTTCAAGGCGAGCCGGCTTGTTCCGAAAATCGCCATATCCCAGCAGAAGACGATCGGCGTGCGGATTCCCGACAACAACGTGGCGCGCGAGATCGTGCGCGCGCTCGGGAGGCCGATCATCTCCGCGAGCGTGAGCACCGCCGCCGGCGAATACATAATACATCCGGACGACCTCGAGAAGGTGTACCGTAACGAGGTCGACCTGGTCATCGACTGCGGGCCGAAGATATCCGAGCCGTCCACGGTGGTGGATTTTTCGGACGGAGACATGCGGATCATACGGAAGGGGAAGGGCGATCTCTTTTTCGCGCCCGAGTATAATACTTCACTGTCGGGGGACATGCCATGTCGGACGAACTGATAAGCTTTCTGTTGAAACTCCTCGCAATCGTGCTCTACGTCGCGCTGGGCGCGCTGGTGTCGTGGATCTTCTACTACCTCAAGCGGCGCGACCTGCTGGGGGGCTATATCGGCGGGCTGGTGG
>CAZEAH010000120.1:0-7881 GCA_964510075.1 uncultured Leptospirales bacterium
CTCCTGCTCGAAGTAGATCTCGCCGAGGGCGCGGGTGCTTCCAACCATAAATCGACGGTCTTTACGCACGGCGGTGTACATCCGTATGGCGGTCTCGTAGTCCTTGCGCGACTTGTATATGGCGCCCAGGTAATACTGGGCCTCGGCGGTATCGGAGGAGGTTTCGAGCGACTTGAGCAGATACTGCTCGGCGTTGGAATAGTCCGCGGAGTGGAAACACGACACTCCGAGTGGAAGAAGGCAATCGCCGAGAGACGGGTCCTGCGTATACGCCTTCAGAAGATGATCGCGCGCATCGCCGTAGTGTTTCTGGCGGTAGAGGACATGCCCTATTCTGTGGTTCGCGCGAACATCATCGGGATTTAACTTCAAAATGGCCCTGTATTCCTCGACCTCCTTCTGCCATTGCTGGGTGTCGTGGTAGAGGTCGGCGAGGTGGTAGTGGATGTCGATTTCGTTTACAAAATTTGCGAAGTCGTTTATTCCGAGCACGCCGTTAAGCTCGGATATCGCAAGCAGGTACTGCTTCTGTTTTATCAAAATGCGGGCGCGGAGATAGCGGGCGGGCACATAGTCTGGTTTCTTGTTCAGGATCTTCTTTGCGATTTCGCTGGCTTTCTGTATGTCGCCGCTTTCCAGAAATTCCTCGGCTTTTTTTATGCGGCCCGGAAGATGGGTTTTGCGCGCGACGAGGGCCGCAATGACGGCGATACAGAGCGTAAAAACGACGGCAAGAAGTTTTATCGTTGTCATCGTATATTGTCCATCCGGCCACGGTCCGCGTCGGGTTCTCCTGTTCGGTGCAAATTTGTACCGCGGATGCGCGCCTCTCTTAAAGAAAGACCACCGGCACGCTACCGTCAAGAATAATACCTCCCCGGCGGGAAGCCTATAAAATTCTTTACAATAATTTGAGCGCCGCGTCAATGTGTATCATCCCGGAGCATTCACGTGATGAAAACAGGAGGTATCGCATGCCGCTGGTATCGGTGGTTTTAGGGAGCGATTCAGATCTGCCCAAGGTCAGAAGCTGTTTCGATCTGCTCGAGGAATTCGGCGTGGATTTCGAGGTGGTCGTTTCGTCCGCGCACCGAACTCCGGAAAGGACGAAGGAATGGGCTCTCTCCCTCCGCGACCGCGGGGTGAAGGCCGTTATCGCCGTCGCCGGCGGTGCCGCTCACCTGCCCGGGGTCGTCGCCGCGTTTACCGCATTGCCCGTGATCGGCGTACCGATAGAGTCCTCAATAGCCGGCGGGCTCGATTCGATATTTTCAATTCTTCAGATGCCCTCGGGCATACCCGTGGCGACCATGCCCGCCGGAAAGGCGGGGGGAGCGAACGCGGCGCTCTTCGCGGTGGCGATGCTGGCCGCCTTCGACGCGGAGCTCGACCGGAAGCTTTCCGCCTACCGGAAAAAGATGGCCGACGGCGTCGTCGAGAAAAATGAAAAACTCCAGAAAATCGGATACAGGGAATATATCAAGGGGCTAGAGGCAAAGCGATGATCGAGCATTTACCGGGCGTTCCGTCAGAAAAGGTAATCATACTGGACTTCGGATCACAGTATACCCAGCTCATCGCCCGCCGCATACGGGAGCAGAACGTATACGCCGAGATCGTTCCTTACCATATGCCGTTCGACGAGATCCGCAAAGAGAATCCATCCGCGATCGTTCTGTCGGGTGGGCCGTCATCGCTGTACGAAAAAGGGGCGCCGCGCATAGGTCCCGAAGTCTTCGCCCTGGGGGTTCCGGTCCTCGGGATCTGCTACGGTTTGTATGTGGTTGTGGAGGCCTTCAAGGGCGGCATTAAGGGGTCCAGCCGCAAGGAATATGGAAGGGCGGTTATCACCATCCGGGAGAAGTCCAGGCTCTTCAAGGGCTTGAGGAAAAACGAGACCGTATGGATGAGCCACGGCGATAAGGTAACAGCGCCTCCGCCGGGGTTCAGGGTGATAGCAAGCTCGGAAAACGCGGAAACCGCCGCGATCGAAGACCGCGAGAGGCGTATATACGGGGTGCAGTTCCACCCGGAGGTATACCATACCGTCCACGGAACCGAGATACTCAGAAACTTTCTTTTCGATATCTGCGGCTTGAAGCCCGCGTGGAACATGAAATCGTTCATCACCTCATCGGTAAGCGCCATACGCTCCGAGGTCGGCGACGGGACCGTCCTTCTGGGGCTTTCGGGCGGCGTCGACTCCACCGTCACGGCGGTGCTCCTGGACCGGGCCATCGGCAAACGGCTGTACTGCGTTTTCGTCAATAACGGCGTACTGCGAAAGAACGAAGCGGAACAGGTTATCGAACGCTTCAGGCGCCATATGAAGCTCAATCTTATCTATGTGGACGCCTCGGACCGTTTCCTGAAAAAGCTTAAAGGCGTCGAAAATCCGGAAAAGAAGCGGCAGATCATAGGGCGCGAATTCATTAAGGTATTCATGGAGGAGGCCAGGAAGATCGGCCGCTTCGATTTCCTGGCGCAGGGAACGCTCTATCCGGACGTCATCGAATCGGTCTCGACCAAGGGCCCGTCGGACACCATCAAGAGCCATCACAACCGCGTACCCGAGGTGCTGAAGCTCATACGCTCCGGCAGGGTCATCGAGCCGCTCAAGGAGCTCTTTAAAGACGAGGTGCGCCTGCTCGGCAGTGAGCTGGGTCTTGCCGACGAGCTGGTGCACCGTCATCCATTCCCCGGTCCGGGGCTGGCCATACGCATAATAGGCGAGGTGACCAGGGAGCGTGTCGCCACCCTGCAGGAGGCGGACGCCATACTTATCGAGGAGATCCGGGCCGCCGGACTGTACCGTTCCCTCTGGCAGATGTTCGCGGTATTTCTGCCCGTTAAATCGGTCGGCGTGATGGGCGACAAGCGCACCTACGAAAACGTCATAGCGCTTCGCGGGGTCACCTCGGTCGACGCTATGACGGCCGACTGGGCGTACCTCCCCGAGGCGGTAATGCGTAAGATATCGAACAGGATAATCAACGAGGTGCGGGGCGTCAATCGCGTGGTATACGACATTTCATCCAAGCCGCCCTCCACGATCGAGTGGGAATAGGCGTGCGGTTTACTCCTTCGCTTCCGGCGGCGCCTCCTTCGCCGGCCGGGGGGCCTGCCGCTCCAGGTGCACCGCGTCTTCGCGCATTGTGACGCCGGGAGAGTAGTGGTTCGCCATCGCGAGACACTTCTTGGGGCAGACCTCGACGCAGTAGCCGCAGAAGATGCACCGCAGCCGGTCGATCTCCCATTCCCTGAGATCCTTTCGCACGGTAAGCGCTCCGGTGGGGCACCTCCGCGAGCACAGACCGCAGAAAATGCACGCTTCTATGTCGATGCCTATCATACCGCGCGAGCCCGGGCCGTACTCGCGCTTTTCCTTCGGATAGCGGCGCGTCGCCGGCCCTTCGAGCAGGTTCCGTGCGACGTTTTTTCCCATCGACAGAAAACTCATCATTCACCTCTATCGCTCTACGCAGCTGATGCAGGGATCGACCGTCAGTATGATGTTCGGTACGTCGGCGAGCCCCGCGCCCTTGAGCATCCTCACCATGGCCGGAAGGTTCGCGAAGGTCGGGGTGCGCACACGGAATCTCTGCAGGTTCTTGGTGCCGTTCGCCTTGACGTAATAGATCACCTCGCCGCGCGGCTGCTCGACCCTGCTAAAGAACTCGCCCTCCGGCGCGCCCGTCACCTTGAGCGCCGTTTCGCCCGGGGGCATTTTCAGCGCCGCCTGTGATATGAGGTCGATGGATTGGAATATCTCGCGCACGCGCACGCGGCAGCGCGCGTAGCAGTCGCCCGCTTTTTCGACCACGGGCTCGAATTTAAGGTCCCGGTAGGCCGCGTACCCAATCTTCCTGGCGTCCATCGCGACACCGCTCGCGCGCAGCACGGGGCCCACCGTGCCGAGACGGCGCGCCTCCTCGCCGTCGATAATGCCGACGTCCTTCAGGCGGTGCTGGACCGAGTAATCGTCGAGAAACACGTCGGTGCTCCGCTTGATCTCGGGCGACATCGCCTTGAGCTTCTGGACAATCCCCTTCATGGTATCGTCGTCGATGTCGCGCCGGACGCCGCCGATTTTACAGCTTCCGAAAATCACGCGTCCTCCGGTTGTGGCCTCGATGATGTCGAGCACGCCCTCGCGGAGCTTCCAGCAGTTCATAAAGAGGCTTTCGAACCCGAACGCGTCGGCCGCAAGCCCCAGCCACATCAGATGGCTGTGGATGCGCGAGAGCTCCGCCCATACGGTGCGAAGATATAGTGCGCGCGGCGGCACGGCGATTCCCATTATCTCCTCCACGGCCTGGCAGTAGGTCATGCCGTGCATAAAACTGCAGATGCCGCAGATGCGCTCCGCGACATATACAAAGTCCTGGTAGTCCTTTCTCTCGACGAGCTTTTCGAGCCCCCGGTGCACGAAACCGATCGAGGGGACGGCCTCGACGACGGTTTCGTCCTCGGTTACCAGATCCAGGTGAATGGGCTCCGGAAGCACAGGGTGCTGGGGACCGAATGGTATGATGTTTCTCTGTGCCATGGCGGCTTCCTATTCCGTGTCCGCCGGGTTCCCGGCGTCCTTTTTGTCCGCAATAAACGGGGTCGGTACGGCGGTGCGGTAAAAGTGGCCCCGGTAATCGACGGCGATGTTCCTGATGTTGACGCCGAAAAGCTCCTTCATTTCGTTCTCGTAGGCGAAGGCGCACCAGTAGATGATGCTGATGCTCCGCACTTCCTCTCCCGGCCGTACCGTAAGGCGGAGATTGGTGAACCGGTAGTCCCTGTCGAAGGAGTAGTTGATCTCGATTACGTCTCCGAGCGCGGTGCAGCATATCTGCACCAGACGGTATCCCTGCGAGTAAAAATCTGCCACCGCGCCCAGGAGGGTGTCCTTCTCCACCGCGATGGTGCTCTGTTCCTCAATCATCCAGACGGTACCTCCTCAGCTTCCTCTCCTGCCTGCGCGCTTCCCTTTTCGTTTTCCTGAACTCTCTGGAGCGCCGTTCGAGTATGTCGAGCGCCTTTATGATGCCGTCGATGATCGACTCGGGCCGGGCGGCGCAGCCGGGGACGTACACGTCGACCGGGATGACCTTGTCGACCCCTCCCAGTACATTATAGCACTCCCTGAATATGCCGCCGGAGGTCGCGCAGATTCCGACCGCCACCACCACCTTCGGGTTGGGCATCTGGTCGTAGATGTTTTTGACGACCGCGCGGCTGCTCTCGTTCACGGAGCCGGTCACCACGAAGATATCGGCGTGCTTGGGGTTGCCCGTGTTGATTATGCCGAAGCGTTCGAGGTCGTACAGGGGGGTGAGGCTGGCGACGACCTCGATGTCGCAGCCGTTGCAGCTGGTGGCGTCGTAATGAATGATCCATGGAGATTTTCTGAAAAACATGACGCTTCCCCCGCCCTACGGCCTCATGGCGAAATACAGGATGATGATGTTGGCCGCCCCGAAGAGCGCGGTGACCACCCAGGTGCTTTTGAAGGTAAGCTCCCATTTGAAACGGGCATAGGTGTTGTCGATGACGATCTCGAAGAAGTAGAGCACGAGCATCGCCGTAAGTCCGACGATTGAATTGAAGGAAAAGAAAAGGTAGATGATCCCCAGAAGGAGAACGTTCTCGTACCAGTGGCCGACTTCGATCAGGGCGAGGGTGGTGCCGGAGAACTCGGTCTTGAGGCCGCTCACCAGTTCCTGGTGCGCGTGCGCGGACATGGACAGATCGAAGGGCGACTTTCTCAGCTTGATAGTGAGGACGTGCAGGTAGCCCAGGAACACTCCGGGGAGGTAGAGGATGAGCGGCTCGTCGTACAGCGCGATGGCGTCCACCCTGAAGGTGCCCGTAACCTGGTATATGCCCACCGCGACCAGTATGATCATGGGGTCGTAGGACATCATCTGGATGAGCTCGCGTTCGGCTCCCACGTGGCAGTAGGGGGAGTTGACCGAGAAACCGGCCAGGGCGAAGAAGACCCCGGCAAGCGTAAGCGCGAAGATGACCAGCAGGAGGTCGCCGCCGAGGAAGAAGAGCGAGCCGGTGAACACCATGAACACGAAGAAGAGGATCACGTTGAAGTTCTGGAACTTGTTGACGATGATCTTTTCTTTCTGGAACAGTTTGAGAACGTCGTAGAACGGCTGGAGGACCGGCGGCCCGACCCTGCCCTGCATGCGCGCGCTGAGCTTCCGGTCGACTCCGGCCAGCAGGCCGCCGAGCAGCGGAGCGAGCACGATGTAGATGGCCGCCTTGAGGTAGATGCTGTCCAGGTGGATGTAATAGTCGATCGGAGTCATGTGATCACCACCCCGAGCATCAGTATGACCAGGAACACGGCCGCGACCCAGCCGTAATCGAAAAGACGCTTCTCGCTGAACAAGTTCTCAAGATAATAATTTCGTATATCGGCGGTCCTCTGTGCGCCTGTCGAGCCGAGGAAGCGGGCGTTGTCGACGTTTGCGCCGCCCAGGTAGGTGCCGACGCGCTTGTAGTCCTTGTCGAGCCAGGCGTAATACATGAGCGCGACGGGAAGCATGGTGAGGAGCCCCAGCATGATGATCATGATAATGATGATGTTGAACCTGTCCATCGACGGGCTCGCCCCGAATATCTCGGTGATGTAGGGTTCGATGAGCGTCGAGGAGAGGACCGGAAAGACGATGCAGACCCCTATGGTCATGAACGAGAGCACGGCCAGAGTCGTCCACTCCCAGGGGCTCACCACTTTTTCGAGGTTTTTCAGGCCGTATTTGATGGTGATGATCTTGCCCATCCACTTGGTCCAGAAAAAGAGCGTGGCGGCGCTGCCGTAGGCCAGTATTATCGCCATAATGGGATTGAAGTCGATGAAGGCCTTGAGCGTGGCCCACTTGCTGATGAGCATGCCGAAGGGGGCCAGAAACATCCCCGAGATGCCGATGATCATGGCCGCCGAGACCTTCGGCATTTCCATGATGAGAAAATCCATGTTCTCTATTTCCTTGCTGCTCAGCTTGTGCTCCGTGATTCCCACGCACAGGAACATGAGCGACTTCGCCACCGCGTGAAACACGATGAGGAGAATCGCGCTCCAGACGGCCTCGTTGGTGCCGATTCCCGCGCAGGCGACGACGAGGCCAAGGTTGCCGATCGTGGAATATGCCAGCACCTTTTTAGCGTTGCTCTGCGATATGGCGATCAGCGAGGTGACGAGGAACGTCAGCCCGCCGAGATAGGAAAGCATCGCCGCCGCCAGGGTGCCTTTAAGCGCCGGGGCGACCTTTATGATGATGTACACGCCCGCCTTCACCATGGTGCTGGAATGCAGAAGGGCGGATACGGGCGTGGGGGCGACCATGGCCTTGGTGAGCCACGACGAAAAGGGAAGCTGCGCCGATTTGGCCAGTCCCGCGAAAGCGATGAGGGCAGCCGGGATGACGGCGTATGCGCCGCCGTCAGCGATGAGGCGGTCGAGCTCGAGCGTTCCGGCATACATGCCCGCGTACGAGATCCCGGCCGCGAAGGCAAGGCCGCCCAGAAGGTTCATGGTGAGCGCGGTAAAGGCGCTGTCTATCGATTCCTCGTCCTCGTGATACTTGATGAGAAGGAACGAGCAGACGGTGGTGACTTCCCAGAAAAAATAAATCCACTTGAGGTTGTTGGAGAACACTATGCCGAACATGGCCGAGAGGAACAGGTACATGAGGAAGAAGAAAACCCTCCTGTTGTCCTCGGATTCCTTGTGCCGCTCGTGGTATTCCTCGATGTATCCTATCGCGTAGAGGCAGATGAAACTGCCGATGATCCCGATGATCAGGGCGAGGATGATTGAGAAGTTATCGGCAAAGAGGCTGTGGACCACGTGGATGCCGGGCGCCGCGACCG
>CAZEAH010000121.1:0-7841 GCA_964510075.1 uncultured Leptospirales bacterium
GAGCACCACCGAATAGGGATTGCGCTTGATCTTTTCGGTGAGCTGTCCGCCGTCGTCGTAGCCCACGTATCCGGGAGGCGCCCCGATGATTCTGGATACCGAGTGCTTTTCCATATATTCGGACATGTCGAGCCGAATGAGGGCGTTCTCGTCCTCGAAAAGGAACTCCGCGAGCGCCCTGGCGAGCTCGGACTTGCCGACCCCCGTGGGCCCCAGAAAGATGAACGATCCGATCGGCCGCCTGCCGCTGCGAAGGCCGGTGCGGGAGCGCCGGATGGCCCTGCTTATCACCTTTATGGCGTCGTCCTGGCCTATGATCCGCCTGTGCAGTTCTTCCTCCATCCGCAGAAGCCGCCGTGTTTCCGTTTCCTCGAGCCGCTCCATTGGGATGCCGGTCCACTGGGTCACGATATCCGCAATCTGTTCGGAGTCCACCACGATCGCGTACTCGTTCGCCTTGCGCTGCCAGTCCCCGATCTTCTCGGCGAGAGTATTCTTTTTTTCCCGGATCACGTCGCGAAGGGCCGCCGCCTCCTCGTAATCCTGGGACTTGACCAGTTCGTTTTTTCTGTCATTGAGCTCGTTTATCTCTTCCTCAAGCCGCCTGATGCTTTCGGGCTTGTCGCAGTTCTCCAGCCGCGCCTTTGATCCCGCCTCGTCGATGAGGTCGATCGCCTTGTCGGGAAGGAAGCGATCGTGGATGTAGCGGCTGGCCAGGTGCACGGCCTTGTGGAGGGACTCGTCGGTGAACCGTACCATGTGGTGGGTCTCGTACCTTGCGCGCAGTCCTTTGAGGATTTCGATGGTCTCCTCGACGGTCGGCTCCTTGACCATTACGGTCTGGAATCGGCGCTCGAGAGCGGCGTCTTTTTCGATATGCATCTTGTATTCATTGAGGGTGGTCGCCCCGACGCACTGGATCTCCCCGCGCGCGAGTGCTGGCTTCAGAATGTTGGCCGCGTCGATCGCCCCTTCGGCGGCCCCCGCCCCTATAATGGTGTGCAGCTCGTCGATGAAGATGATGACGTTCTCCGAGCCCCGTATCTCCTTCATGATGCGCTTGAGGCGCTCCTCGAACTCTCCCCTGTACTTGGTGCCCGCCACCACCGCCGCGATATCGAGGGCCAGTACGCGTTTGTTCTGCAGAGGCTCGGGTACCTGGCGGGCCACGATGCGCTGGGCGAGCCCCTCGACTATTGCGGTCTTGCCCACGCCCGCCTCGCCGATAAGCACCGGATTGTTCTTGGTCTTTCGGGAAAGAATGCGGATAACGCGGTCGATCTCCCTTGCCCTCCCGACGACCGGGTCGAGCCGGTCCTCCGCCGCAAGCTGGGTGAGGTTCTGGGCGAATTCGTCGAGCGTGGGGGTCTTCGATTTCTCCGGGATCTTTTCGCCGGTAACCGACACTGACTGTATGCCGAGCATCTTGAGTATCTCCGCGCGCAGCACGCCGTATTCGATTCCGGATTTAACCAGGTCGTCGATTCCGGCGCAGGTGCCGTCCTTGAAGATTGCCATCAGAAGGTGCTCGGTGCCGATATAGTTGTTCTTGAGCCTTCGGGCCTCTTCGCGGGCGGTTTCGATTATCTTGTTGTAGCGCGAGCTTATAGGAACATTGCCGAGGATGATGGTGGTGCCGGATTTGCGGATCGACTGTTCTATGTTTTTCCTGAGCATGTCGAAATTGACGCCCAGGCTTTTTAAAATCCGCGCCGCGACCGAGTCGTCGTCTTTTAAAAGCGCGAGGAAGATGTGCTCCGGCCCCAGCGAGTCGGAGTTCAGGCGCCGCCCCTCCGACTGGGCGTACACCTCGAGGACCTTTTTCGATCGTTTCGTGAAATCGTACATAGCCGTTGACTCCGCCTACCTGAACCGCTCCCTGAGAAAATCGGCCCGGTAGCTGTCGCACTCGAAGGCGCTGCCGAAAAGCCTACTTGCGCTCTTCTGAAGATGCGACCACTGCACGGTTACCATTAAATCATTTATTCTGTGCAAATCAATATTTTTTATGATCGATAAAATGACACCGAGGCGGATATTCGACAGGTGCTCCATCGCGTCGGGATAGCTCAGTATGCGGGAGTGAGCCAGCACCCCGAACGAGCGCCATATCCTGTCCTCCAGCTGGCGCGCGTACTGCGCCAGATAATCGTCCCGCGCCTCGTTCTCCATGTCGATGACCATTGCGGCCACCTCGTCGAGTTCCTCCAGGATGTCCACCTCGGATTTTCCGAGCGAAACGCGGTTGGATATCTGGTACATGCAGGCCACCGTCTTTCCGCCGTCGCCCGCGGAGCCGCGCATCTCGGCCCCGTAGTCGCGCACCACCCTGGTGACATCGGCTATGGAACGCATGAAGGTGAGCGTGGGCAGGTGCATGAGCGCGGAAACCCGAAGGCCCGTGCCGAGGTTCGAGGGGCAGGCGGTCAGGTAGCCGTAATCATCGGAATAGGCGTACGCCGCCAGGCGGTTCAGCTCGTCGTCAAGCCGGTCGGCCAGCCTGAAGGTCTCCATCACCTGAAAGCCCGGATTGATGACCTGGATGCGGAAATGGTCCTCCTCGTTGACCATTAGCACGAAATTCTGTTTGTCGCCGAGGACCACCGAGCAGTCTGGCGCCGACTCCATTTCGCCGGTGATGATGTTTCTTTCGCGCAGAAATCGCTTGTCGTCGGGGTCGAGACCGTCGAGCTTCAGGAGCTTTGCCCCGTCGTGAAAGGATGTGTCGGCAGCGAAGCGCTCCGCCACCGAATTGACCAGCCTGAGGTCTCCCTCTTCCTGCCTGCGGGGGAAGCTTACCGCGGCAAGATTCCTGGCAAGGCGGACCCGGGTCGACAGGACCACGTCGCCGCTGGGCCCCTGCCCAGCCCAGAACCCCGGTTTCTCGAAAAGATCCTCAAACATGCCGGCCCCCGCTACTCGGCGGCTTCGCCGCGTCGGATCTGATCCCGCAAAACGGCCGCCTCCTCGTAGCGTTCCTCTTCGACGGCCTGCGCCAGTTTCTTCTTGAGTTCGGCTATCGCGTCGGTTTTCTCGGCGACCTTGACGTTTTTATCGGGGAGGACCCTTACCGGGGCCTTCATCTCTATATAATTAAGGGGCATTTTGCCGACATACCGTTTTTCGCCGTGGTAGCTCGCCACCACCGGATCGAGGGCCGAACGCAGGTAGCGGTAGCATTCGGGACACCCGAGCTTGCCGGTTTTCTTGTAATCGAGAAACGTGTAGCCGCACCCGCGACAGCGATTGGCGTCGACCAGGTCTCCGGCCTCTTCAACATCCAGGAACGAAAGCATGTCGGGCACGGTCAGGTTGAAATTGGCGAGCTTTGAATTGAGCCCTATCTCCCGCGCGCAGATCTCGCACAGATGCACCTCGGACTTTACATTTTTGATGATTTCAGTCAGGTGCACCGTGGCTTCGTTGTGCTTGCACTTTTCGCAGTACATTCGGTCTCTCCGGCGGACTTCCGGGCAAGCGGGACCCGCACATTAATAAGTGTATACCAGTTCGAAAATCTTGTCTACCAAAATTATTGGAGAACGACGTCGGGCCCCGGTTACATCGGAAGGAGCGATCCTGCCCGGCGAACAGGCGGCGATGAAGAATTATTGACTTTTTGCCCCGTTTTTCCCATCCTTTGCCGATAATTAGCCCGGACGGCCAAAAGAGCGCTTCTCATACGGCCGGCGCACGTCACTCCGTTTCATACCGCCGGTGCGGAACACCGTGCCGATACATGACTATCGGGGCCCGTACAAGGAGATCTCAACATGGGAATAGTGCTGATTCGCTGGTGCGTGATTACGACGGGTATCTGTATCGCCTCGTACCTCCTTCCCGGCTTTTCCGTCAGCTCGGTCGGGATGATGATAATCGGAGCCGCCGTGCTCGGACTTCTCAACGTCACGCTGAAGCCCCTGCTCATTCTCTTCACACTTCCCCTCAACATACTGACGCTCGGGCTTTTCACGCTGGTGATTAACGGCGTAATCATATATTTGACAGGCGGGCTCATCAAAGGATGGCACATCGAGTCCTTCTGGACCGCCCTGGGGGCGTCGCTCATCATAAGCGGCATCTCGCTCGCGGCCAACGCCCTGCTCAGGTACGAACGATAATTGATGCTTTTCCTGAAACGAAAACCGCCCCTTCGGGCCCACTTCGTGTCCATCGGCGCGGGAGAGAATCAGCTCCCGCTTATCGCTGAAGCGGTACGTCTGGGATATCATGTAATCACGGTCGACAGAAATCCGCTCGCTCCGGGCGGCAGGTTGAGCAACCTGAAAATCATCGAATCCGTCGAGAACCATACGGAGATCTTCCGCCACCTGCAGGAGCCCCTTATCTACGGCGACATTGCCGGGGTCCTCAGCAAATCCTACGGGAACGCGGTCAGAACGGCATGCTATATCGCCGAGCGTATCGGAAAGCCGCTTGTACCCTTCCGCCGGGTGGACGACTTCATAAACAAGAAGAGGATGAAGGCGGTACTGAGCCGGGCCGGCGTCAACACCCCGGAATTCTTCTCAATCGAACAGGGCTCACCGCGAAGGAAAGCCGCCCGGCTCGGGTTCCCTCTGGTGGTGAAGCCTGTCACAGGACACGCGAAGAAGGACGTTCGACTGGTCGCCAACCAGCGCGAGCTCGACGCCGCGCTTTCAGGAAAAAAAGGGAAGGGTAACAGGTTCATCGTCGAGCGGTACTCCGAGGGCAGCGAGATTATCGCCGCGGGTATCGTATTCCATGGCACCTTTCACCTTGCCTCGCTTTCCGACAAGACGCTTTCGCCCGCGCCCTATTTCGTCGACGTCATGCACTCCTCACCATCCCGTTTCGAACATCTCCACGATCGAATCACGGCCATGGGGCAGCGCATCGCCGACGAGTTCGAAGTCAACGTCTCCCCGCTCATCATGGAGATCATAGTGGGCGCCGGCGACGAGCTCAGCCTGATCGAGGCCGTGCCCGAGTTCGGCGGCGAGTGTATCCCCGAGATGCTCATTCCGGAAAGCACCGGATATCGGTTCATCCGCGAAACCATCCGGGCGGCGACCAATACGAATTTCACGCCCCCTTCCTTCCGTGCAAAAAGGTCCGTCGTGGTGCGCTATATCACGGGCATGAACGGCAGGCTTCTGTCGTTCAACCGCAGCCCGCGCGGGGTTCCGGGGCTCGTTGCCTGGAAAATGTTCAGGCAGGAGGGCGCCGAACTGCCGGGCAGTGCGACCACGAACCATGACCGCCTGGGCGTTGTGGTTACGCGCGGCAGAAGCCATCAGGCCGCGCTTGACGCGGCCGAGCGCGCTATCGCGGAGCTCAGCATCCGGGTTGAGGAGTGACGGATTCATGAATTCGGAACGCGCGTGGGAACATCATTACACACGAGACAAGTCAGTACTCCGCTATCCGGACGAAAATCTCGTTCGCATGCTTGCGCCGCTCCTCGGAGGACGTGATGCCGGCGCGCTGCGCGCGATCGACCTGGGCTGCGGCACCGGCCGTCATGTGGGCCTGATGATCGAGATGGGGATCGATTGCCGCGGGGGATTCGACACCAGTTTCAACGCGCTGTCCCTCTGCGCGCGACTCTACGACGCTCCGTTCGTCCAGGCGGACGCCCTGGCCATACCCCTTAAATCCGGAACGATCGACATCGTCGTGGCGTGGGGCTCGCTGCACTACACCGTCAAGGAAGACCTGGCCCCTATGCTCGCCGAGGTACGCCGGGTGCTGGCCGCCGGCGGCACGCTCCTCGGTACGCTGCGCAATTCGCGGGACACTTACCTGAAAAAAGGCCTGCATCTGGGAAACGATGTATGGCAAACGGACCTGGACGACATCGAAAGCTCCATTGCGGCCTTTTACTCCGAGGACGAGCTGTGCGCGGCCCTTTCGTCCTTCGCCTCATTCCGGTACGGTTTCATGGAGCGCAGTCCCCTCGGCAGGCCCGAAACGGTCATCTCCCACTGGTACTTCCAGGCCGTTAAATGAGCGCCGGCTTCAGCGATCACACCGTATACGAACCGCGCCTCCCGGCCTGTCCGCTCTGCGCTAGCGGCACTATCGATCAATTGTATGAGATCACCCGCTATGCGCCGCCCTTTCGCATAGACCGGTGCGAGTCGTGCGGATTCATCTTCATGAATCCGCGGTTCAACGAGCGGACCGTACGCTCCCTGTACGGTAAGGACTACTACAGCGGCACGGCCGAGTACTCCTACTTCGACGAACGTCGGGCCGAACGGTACGCGCGCTACGTGTGGGACGCACGCCTCAGGGTGATCGGAAGGTATGCCGCGGGCGGCAACTTCCTCGATGTGGGTGCGGCGTTCGGAGGATTCATGAACGCCGCATCGAGTCGATATTCCGCATACGGGATCGAACCCTCGGAGTATTCCGGCGGCGAGGCGAGGAAGCGCTTCGGCGGCGGCCGTGTCCATGTAGGCACGCTCGAAAACCATCCATTTGAAAGCGGGTTCTTCTCGGTGATCACCATGATAGAGGTGATAGAGCACCTGGCCGATCCCGCCGGGGCGGTACGCGAGTGTTGCCGCCTGCTCCGCGACGGGGGCGTGCTCGTCGTGCAGACCGCGAATATAGCCGGCCTTCAGGCCCGGTCGCAGGGCGAGCGGTACGCCTATTTCATGCCGGGGCATCTGTCGTACTTCACCAGAAGAAATCTTACGAGCCTCCTTTTGGACTCAGGCTTTTCGCGCATAGACGCCTATCTTCCCGTGGAGTTCGGTCTGCTTCCGAAACTGTTAAAATCGCGCTCGGCCTTCACGTCGATTACCGACTACCGGAAGTGGCTGCGCATCGCCTGGTATCATTATACGAGCAAGCTGCATTTCGGCGATTTCGCCCTCACCAGTTCCATGGTGCTCTACGCGGTCAAATAATCGAAATAGTGTTGACTTTTGTAACTGAATGGCGTTCAGTTTGTCCAACGGCCGGGGTTCGCGCCGGCATTGCGCACGTCTCCGGTCTTCATCGCGTTATTTTTACCAGAATTGCCCCGTTCCGGCCATCGCCGCAGGCATGGGATGCGCGGTTGTTTACGGGACGAACGGCAATTTATCATCATTCGCCAAGAGGAGAAACAGGTATGAAAAAATGTCTGGTAGTATGTCTGGCGTTTGTAATGGCGCTGGCCTTCCTCCCGCTCGACGCGCAGGCGGCGAAGCTGAGCGAGGACACGCTGGCCAAGAAGAAGGAGGGCTGGTATCCGACGGGACTTCCGCTGGTGAACTTTTCCAGCGACGACGGTATCGGTTACGGCGTGCGCGGATACGTGTATTACAACGGCTCGAAGGACGACCCCTATTTCGATAGCACTCCATATTTTATGCAGCTCTACGCCCAGTTCTTCGCCACAACAGGAGGCGTGTACTACCATGAGCTGAACCTCGACATGCCCTATTTTATGGGCACGAAGTTTCGTATTCTCTCCGCGGCCGTGCTTAACAAGGACAAGAACGCCAACTTTTTCGGCCTGGGTGAGGACAATGCCAAAAGAAACCTGTATGATGACACTGATAAAGAATATAAAAAGTACTCGGACTTCCAGGACGATTTTCTGGATGTAGCAGGAAACGAAAAATGGCATAAATATTCAATCAGCAAACCAAAATTCTATTTCTACTTATTCCGCGACATTACCGAGGAACTTAAGCTAATGGTTGGAGCGGAATTCAAGAAAATCGAAATCAGTCCCTGGGACGACAAGGAATTTGACAACCATGTCCAGAACCAGACGCTATTAACAAAATGGAATACTCTTTACGGCGTTCCGGGCTTCGACGGTGGCTGGACCAACTTCGGACGACTCGGTATTGGCT
>CAZEAH010000122.1:0-7743 GCA_964510075.1 uncultured Leptospirales bacterium
CCTGGGCGCAAACAGGGCGGTGCCTGCCTATGCCACGATCGCCGGGGCTGAATCGCGTGTGCGCGAAATCGAGGCCCTGTACACCAGGGAGATCAAGGTCGACGGCCTGGCTAAAAATCTTGCAAAAGAGGTGCCGCTGGATATTGAGGACGGTTCGGACATCAGCTCCGATGTAATGAAATCCACGGTGTTCATACAGGTTCTGGACGTCCGCGGCCTTGTGCGTGCGGAAGGAAAAGTGCGGATCCGCAACCCCGACGAGCGTTACGAATACCGTCCCGCCGTGGAGACGGTCGTGCTGTATCTGAAACCCCTCCATGAAAATGAAACCGCCGAGGGGCTTGTCGTCGACGCGGCGGTCGATCCCGGAATGCTGACGGCGATGGATTTTCCCGAAACTGGCCCCGATCAGGTCATCGACAGGCTGTGCCCGGTATCGGCCCTGCTAAAGAACCGTCATGACGACTTTCGCGTGATGTATATACTGCCGGATACAATATCCGTAAAAATCAGAAAAAAAACGCCCGGCCCATAGCCGCGCTGAGGACCAAATGCCCGAAACGATTCTCTGTGTAAACATCGACCATGTCGCCACGCTCAGGCAGGCGCGCGGAGGCATCGAACCCGATCCCATAGCGGCGGCGGTTATCTGCGAGGACAACGGGGCGGCGGGAATCACCGTACACCTGCGCGAGGACCGGCGTCATATACAGGACATGGACGTCGCCGGATTGCGCGACGTGGTGCGCGGCAAATACAACCTGGAGATGGCGCTCTCCGACGATATCATTTCGGTGGCGCGCCGTATAGTGCCTCACCAGATAACACTCGTACCGGAGAAGCGCCGGGAGCTCACCACCGAGGGAGGGCTCGATGTGGCCGCCAACAAGGATCGCATCGCGGAGGTCGTACGCATGTTTCACGACCTGGGCGTGGTGGTGTCCCTGTTCATAGAACCGGACCGGCGGATGGTGGAGGCGAGCAGGGAGACCGGCGCCGATTTCGTCGAGTTCCATACGGGGACATACTGCAACGCGCGCGATGAGGGCGAGGTCCAAAAAGAGCTTGATCGAATCTACCAAGCGGCGCATCATGCCCTGGACGTCGGCATACGGGTTAACGCCGGTCACGGCCTCAATTACCGGAACCTTCCGCCGATTCTGGCCACGCCCGGGCTCGAAGAGCTCAACATCGGCCATTCGATAATCGCGCGCGCCGTGTTTACGGGCCTCGCGAAGGCCGTGCGCGAAATGGCCGATCTCATTGCGACCGCTCGTCCCTCGTAGGGGCCCGCCGGTTCCGCCGGAGAGGATACATGCTTGGAAACCTGCTGAAAATACTCCTGTTCTTTTTCGCGATATATCTCGTCTACAACTTCATCAGAAGCGCGATCGCGCTCGGGACGCGCGGCAGGCGCCAAGGTTTCGAGAGGGAGCGCGACGAAAATACGCGCGATCGCGGCGGGCGCGGCAAGAACAGGGTTATCGAGCTTGACAAGGACCAGTACAAGGTGGAATAGGAGGCGGCGGTGATCGCAGATCGGTGCGTGGTGCTGTGCGCGGTTCTCACGATGGCGCTCGTCATTCCGGCAGGTTGCGGAGGACTGAAGGGCGAGTTCGCGATAAAACAGCCGCTTGCCGACGAATACCGCAGGGTCGAAGGTATACCCGAATTCCCGGCAGACGGGCATGTTGACTGGGTCTACGTGTTCAGAGAGGTAAAGGACGTACATAGCATCGGCGTCATCCTGATGAAGCGTGAGATTGTCTGGGTCGACGTAAGCGCGCGTACCGAGCGGATCGATCCGGCGCAGAAGGTCATCTACGGCGTAATTGAAGGGCTGGAGAAAGGACAATACCGGCTGCTGATAGCCGAGAAGGGAAACATTATCGCGGAGATGGAATTCGTCGTCTACGAGGAATCCGAGGATGAGGAGTTCGAGGTGGCCGGTCGGAGGTAATCATCGCGCGATGAAATACAGTACGGCGAAAAGCACAAAATTAAGGTCGAGCAGCATTTCGTACTTCAGGGCTATGAAATAGTTTTTCGACCGTATCCGGTAGTATACGGCCGCGAAGTATGCGAGGTTCAGAAGAAACGCGATAAATACCGCCCTGCCGGCCGCAAGGGCCACCAGCGAATAGACGATCCCCGCCAGAACCGATACCGCGAGCGCGATCCTCCCGGCGGCCGCCACCCCGAGCATAGTGGAAAACGTGTGCGTTCCGAATATCAGATCGCCTTGGAAGGCGATGATGTCGAGCAGGATGTTTCTGAAAAAGACAAGCGCGAACACGAATGAACAGGCCGCCAGATAAACGATCGGTTCCGCGTCCAGAGCCGCGAGCGGGAGCACCGTCGTCACGATAAGCCAGCCGAAGCCGGAGACGATGTTTTTCAGCGTGTATGCCTTCTGGACAATCCTCATGCCGGTCGCGGCCACCAGCCGCTTCACGGGGCGCGTGGAGTATACCGCGCCGAGCAGGCACGAGATGGCGTAGCCGAGCGCGATCGCCGGCTCGTATCCGGCGGCAAGGTACAGACAGCCTCCCAGGGACAGTACTGCGGCCGGCAGCAGTACGCGTTTGAAGCGGTTCTGTATGGCGTACTTGACCGGGTTCCGGATAAGGAGCGACTCCATCTCGAAATGGTTGTTGAGCGTGTACATGGCGAAGATGTACAGGAACGACGCAAGCGCGGGCGCCGGGTCGGCGGCAAATCCGGCGAACTTGAGGGCGAAAAGGGTCACGAAGGCCGCCGCCGCGGAGGAAAGCAGGTTGGTCCGCAGTATAAAATCCAGGATCTTAATGAGTATTCCCGGAAAGAAGCGGCTGTGGCCGTACTGGATTTCATAAAGCCGCTCCATTACATTGTTGATAATCCAGCCCGGCGTTGACGCGCCCGCGGTGACGAGCACGTGCCGTATGTCGCGGAAATCATCCGCTTTGAGTTCGGCCTCGGTTTCGATGTGAAAGGTCTTGATTCCGCACTCGCGGCTCATCTGCGCGAGTCTGGCGGTATTGGCGGACTCCCTGCCTCCCACCACGACCAGCGCGTCGATGTTGCGCGCAATTCCAT
This sequence comes from uncultured Leptospirales bacterium, assembly GCA_964510075.1. GTDB lineage: Bacteria > Spirochaetota > UBA4802 > UBA4802 > UBA5368 > MVZN01. The sequence continues at coordinate 3,079 of CAZEAH010000122.1, forward strand.
CCCGGATGTCGCTCTGCCTGTTATGCGTGGAATCGCAGATGGTGTTGAACACGGTAACGCCGGAAAACCGCTTTTCGAGCTCGGCGACGATCGAAGAGAACTGGTCCCGGTCCTGGGTGGTCTGCGAGACGACGATATATTTTTCGGCGGTGGGAATGGCGTCGAGATCGGCGAGGTCGGACACCACGGTGACCCCCGCCGCGGCGTAGCTTCTCAATCCGAGCACCTCGGCATGGTCTCTGTCGCCGATGATAATCGTATAATACCCCCTGCCCGAATAGTTTTTAATGAGACCCTGGACGCGGGAAACACGGGGGCAGGTCAGGTTGAGATAGCGCCTGGAGCGCGCCTTGATGTCACGCAGTTTTTCTATGGGGATGCCGTGCGTGCGAACGGCTATTGTTTTTCCGTCGATGTCATCCAGATCGTGAATGGTCTTCAGGCCGCGCCTGCCGAGGATGGAGACGGTCTGCGGATTGTGGATGAGGGGGCCGTACACCAGGATCTCCTCGCTGGTCGTGTTGAGCTCCTCGACGATGGTGAGGATGGCGTCCCGGACCCCCATGCAGAAGCCGGAATGGCGGGCCAGCTCGATCTTCATCGTTCCCGGCCCTTTTCGGCGCCGGGAAGCGCGACCGACGGCGCGGCGATAGTGCCGGTAACGGTAAGCCTGAGCCGTCCGTCGTCGGCGTTCGCCATGTTGCCAAGCAGGATGCGGTAGTCCTGCACCAGTTTGGATTGCGCGTCGATATCGATCACAAGGTTGAGCGCGGAGTTATTCACGTACGGAGCGAGGGTGATGGAGCCGCGGATGCTTCCCCGCAGGTCCGGCCCGGAGCCGTCGAATTTCACGAAACGCATCTCGCCGTTCTTGAGCTCTGAATTCATAACGACGGAGCTGAACCGCACGGCCGGTATGGCGAAGCCCTTGATGGTGACGCCCTTCAGCGCGACGTTCTGGAGCTCGAAGTTGACGAATCCCTCGTGGGGGACGCCCGAGCCCGGATCGGCGGCCAGCCTGAACCGGCTGGCGAGGGCGCACGAAAAGGAAGAGTCTCCGTCGGTGAACCGGAAGTCCCGTACGTCGATGGTCCCCTTCAGCGTTTTATTAAGGAGCGTCGTTACCGGATTGACGGCGATATTGAAGTTAAGGTCCTTCAGGGCGATCTCGGATTCGGTACCCGTACCGAGCACGAGGCTGTCGATATAAGAGTCCCCTATCAGGTTGAAATCTATTTCGCCGACCTCAACGCTCCTCAGGCCGCGCTGCTCCATCTTCTGAAGCTCGGCGCGGATGAGAACGTCGAAGGGGAATCCCAAAAGCGTGAACACTGCGGTCAGCACGAGGGCTGCGGCGACATAGAGCTTCGCGTGAGGAAGGGCAATCGTCTCACGGAGAAAGCGTCCGGCCGAAGAAAAGGCCGCGGAGATCTTCTCGCGTATCTGTCGGAATTCCATGAGGCGGTTTCCTCGTCACTGGAGTGTATAGCTGTCGATTTTCATTATCACGTCATAGGTGTCGGCGCCCTTCAGCCCCTGGTAAAGCCTGAGATAGCTGACCTTAAGCAGGCGGCCGGAGCTTTCTATTTCGTAAAGAAAGCGCATGAATTTCTGGATGGGCACGCCGTCTATTTTAATGTCGGTGGTGACCCGAAGATACCTGTTCTGGACGCTCGACTGGGTCCTGCGCGTATAGGCGATGTGGCGCGCCACTTCCGCGCTCGCCGACCACTGTTCGATGAGGGTGGTTATGTTATCCTCGCGGTTGCCGAGCAGGGCGTCATAGCGGGCCTTACGCTGCCGTACGTCCCGGTATTCCTCGTACAGCGCGTCGAGTTTCGCAAGGTCCTGGCGGCTTCCCGCGATGCCCGCGCGGGACGACTCGCTCAGGGAGAGATAGGGATTGATAACCAGTACCCATACAAGGGCCCCGGATGCAACGACCACGAACACCCTGAGCAGTCTTTTTTCGCGGGTTGAAAGCCTGATCATCCTGTCACTCCACCTGTTCCCTCGACGGCGGTTTTTTCCCTGACTGCTTGATGACGAGAGAAAAACCGATCTCGTTTTTCCTGCTTATAGTGGTGTTAAGGTCGACCGAGCCGAACGCCCCGGTTTCCACCAGCTTGTTCTTGAATTCGTCGATGATCCTGCTCGACGAGACCTGGCCGTCGATACGCACTATCCCCTCGTTCACGACCATATTGGAAAGCTGGAAGTCGGGATCTCCGGGGAATTTCGAGACGATTTCCGCAATGAGGTCGATCACCCTGTCTCCCGGCTGAACGAGCGCTTCGATCGCACCAAGTTGCTTTTTCTCCTCGTTCACCAGGGCGGCGGCTGAAGCGATCGGGTCGTCGACGGGCTGACGCGCGTGGAAATAGCGCATGTATCTGTCGTTGATTTCCCGGTGGTACTGAGCCCCGGTCCTGTAGCCGAGGATGGCGGCGACCGCGAGATTGACCACAAGCAGAATTCCGGCAAGGCCGAGGAAAAAGGCGGCCAAGTAGTATATTCTCCGCGAGCCTCCTGCCAGGTCGGGGACGAATTCGCCCTTTAGAAAATTGACGGCCTGGCGCCGTGAATTGAGATAGGAGAGCATCGTGCCGAAGACGATGGGGAACTGGGTCTGTATGGCCTGCTCCGGATACCCCTGCAGGAAGGGGAGGGACGCGACGGGCAGTTCCAGCTCGCGCGAGAGCAGGTGACCGATCCCGGCCAGATTGGCGCCGCCACCCGAGATGAGGATGCGGCCGAATTCCAGCTCGCCGTATTCTACCGAGAACGCGCGGAGTGTGAGCAGTATCTGTTCGACAAGATCCTCCGCCAGGGCGATTGTGCGATCGTATATTTTTTTCAGACGCTGTCTGGTAAGCCCGAGGGTTTTGTAGAAATCGCGCTGATAATTGTTATCGATGGAAGTCAGGTCGAGATTGAGTGATTCGAACAGCCGCTGGGTCTCGCGCATGCCGGAATGGTTCATGGACGCTATTTCCCGGTGAACGGAACCGAGGCCGAGGGAAATGCAGCGCGTATAGAGAAGGTCGCCCTGTCCGACAACATTGAGGATTGTCTTTTCGTGCCCGATGTCCAGCTGAATGATGTTCTCCTCGGGTATGCGGTTGAAATACCGGTAGCATTCGAAGAGAGCGTTCGCCTCGAGGCCCATCCTGAGCGGGCGTAAGCCAGCGTCCGCAAGAAGAACCACGTGCTCACGGACCGCCTCTATGGGGGTGGCCGCGAGCATTATGCGCGCCTCGTCGGAACGGGGGCTTTTCAGCGCCTGGAAGTCCATGATAAGCTCGTCGATGCTGAAGGGGATGTTCTCCTCGGCCTCGTAGGGAATGGCGGCGGAGATCTTTTCCGCGTCGCTGAACGGAAAGGCGATGTTACGCACTATGGCCTTCTCCATGGGGAGATTGCACAGTATCGTGGAGCCGCCGAGGTCGTTGTCTGACAGAAGCCGCGCCAAGGCGCGCCGTGCTGCCTCCCCCGGAGCTTCGCCCTCCTCGGGAGCGATGTCCTCCATAGAAAGCCCGGTTACCTGGAAGTTCCTCAGTCCGGTTTTCGCCGTCAGCAGCCGTATCGCGGACGAACCGATATCAAGCGCGGCGATGTTCTCAAACACTGCACGACCTCCGTTCCCCGGCGCAGCGGGCATTATTGTTGGATGGACGGTCCGCGGCGGATGTCAAGGAATAAATGTTCATTGTTCGCTCATGTAATAGAATACCTTGTTTTGCCTGTTGTACAGGGCGATAATCGTCACCTCGGTTTTATTGACACGGCCGGTTACCGCCAGACGAAAGATGAAGGACCGGACGGTGAGCAGGTTCCGCCTCACCGTTTCGTCGGTGACGATGTCGGCGATCTCGTCGATCGATTCGAACGGTTTCGAGCGGCGCCTGCGGATGAGTTCGGAAACCCTATCATCCGTCATTTCGTCTGTCAACGCCGATAAAACCCGGAACGGCGCGGTATTGATGTTGATCTTGTTCATCTCGCTCAGGTAGTCCGTCCGCTCGCCGGTTACGCGGAAATACTCGTCGAGCCTGCGGCTTCGCTCGCGGCCGATGGGCGCGGCGGTTTCGGAGCGTTCGGTGCGTCGGGTCGTGAGCGCCCGACCGGCGCCGGGCTCGGCAACGGCGGAGGGATCGAGCACGCGGCCGCCGCGGTTGTCCTCCACCAGCCCGCTCTCCATACCTGAATTGCCGCCTCCAAGGCCATAGTAAATCTCCGGGGTAAATCCCTTCACCATGAGCATCTCGCGGATGCTGTCCATCGCGCCGTTCTTGGCGCGGTAGGGGCGCCTCTGCGCCAGATAATAATCCGAAGACTCAGCTCCGTAGGGGAAGCGGCTGTCGTCGATATCGACCCAGTCGATGAGCGCGTCGGCGAGGTCCATGGGCAGCGCCATATTGAGAAAGAAACGCTGGGCCACCGTGTAATACGGGGATTTGTCGATCACCTCGTTGGCGAGCGCGTTCACGTTGATTTTCGAATTCTCATCGGTAATGGATATCTTAAGATGCCCCCCTTCGATCGGGAGAGGGGGCAGGTCGATCGCCCAGATGTCCTGATACGAGTCGACGTTCGAGTTTGTGGAAACGCCGGACAAAAGCCCACCCGCCGCTCCCTTCTTGTCGGCCTCCAGAAGGGCGACAG
>CAZEAH010000123.1:0-7722 GCA_964510075.1 uncultured Leptospirales bacterium
TCAGCGCGCGGCCCGGCGGCGGGTCGTCCAGGTCCGACCTCGTGCTCGCGTTCACCAGGCCCGCGTCCGAACTCGCGCGTGACGACAGCGGGCAGTATGCTGTTCGCAACGCCGCCTACGAGGCCCGTCGGGGAGCGGGCACGCTCGGCGGAGCGGGCGCGTATTTTTTCAAAACGGACCATCGCGTCGAGGTGCGGCCCGAACGGGCGCTCTGGCTCGGTAACTGCGCCGACGCGGGCTCGTTTACCATCGAGATGCGGCTTAAGCCCGCCTCGCTCGCCGACGGCGCGGTGCTCTTTTCCGCCGTGGGCTACGCCTCCGGCCTGAAGCAGGGGGTGGAGATCGTGATGAAAGGCGGCCGCGTGGCGGCGAGGCTGCACCGATTTTTCCGCGACCCGTCCGGGCGGCGCGTCGACGTGTTCCTCAACCGCGCGCACAAGCTCGTCGCGGGCGAATGGCGCCATTACGCGCTCAGCTTCGACCGTATTTCGGGGAAGCTCGCGGCGCTCATCGACGGCGAGGAGCAGGAGGTCGTGTACGTTTCGGACAACGGCGAGCCCTTCGTAAACGTGTACGAGCCTTCATTCGCCTGCGAGGACATGCCCGCGGTCGTTATCGGGAAAAACTTCTACGGTATTCTCGACGAGCTTCGCATATCATACCGCCATATCGACGACTTAAAGAAGGAGACCGAAATCGCCGTGCGGCGGCACGGCGGAGTAGGCGCCGTCGGCAGGACGCCCGTCAACCGCGAGGGGGTGGTTACCAGCCCCGTCTACCGCTTCCCGGGAACGGGGACCAGGGTGACCCTGTTTCAGTGGGACGAGCTCGTAAAAAACAACACCCATATATGGATGGAGTTCCGCGCGAGCGACGACCTGTTCGACCGGGACGGCGACGCCCCGCGCTGGTACCGGATCCGGAACAACCAGCGAAACATCTATCTGAAAAAGACCGGCGAGGACGGGATGTACCTGCGCGGCAGATTCTACCAGTGGCGCGCCCATCTTGTCGCCTCGCCTGACGGCGCTCATTCCCCCAGGCTCTACGGCGCCGAGCTTCAGTACCAGCTCGATCCGGCCCCCCGGCCGCCGCTCATGCTCGAGGCCGTTAAGGCCGGCGACGCGGCCGTGCGCCTGCGCTGGAAAAAGAACGTGGAACACGACATCCTGGGATATCGGATTTACTACGGCACTTCGCCGGGCAGATACGAGGGCGTCATCGCATCGACGGGCGGACGGCGTATCGACAATTCGCTTGCCGGCGGTGGAAATTACATCGAGATGGACATCACCAACGCCCTTATAGAAGAGAATATGGCGCTTGATACGAAAGGACTTCTTACCTACCCGGTGCTTAAAAATAACGTGCTGTACTTTTTCGCCGTCAGCGCGTACGATTCATACAGGCCCGACACGCCGCACAACCACGAATCGGAACTGTCCAGGGAGATAACGGCGCGCCCCTTCGCCGGCTCCGAAATCACCGATTGAGAGCGAGCACATGGGACTGAACAACTTCACGGTGGCCGACCTGGCCCGTAGCCTCCGCACCATTCCGCTTTTCCGAGACGTTTCGCCCCGGGCGATGCTCGGTACGATAGACTTCTTCTCCGACCTTCCCGCTGAAGCGCTTGATGAACTGTCGCGAGAGGCGACCATCCGTGAATACCCGGCCGGAGCGATCGTCTGCCGGCACGGCAAGTACGATGAGATGTTCCACCTCATCCTGGAGGGCACGGCGAGCGCGGTCATACCCACCGAGACGAATCCGCGCCTGGAGCTCTACCGCCTCGGCGCGGGGGATTTTTTCGGCGAGGAGCAGGCCTTCTCGCAGGAGCCGCGCGAGAACTCCATCATAGCGCTGGCAGGTCTCGTGACCCTCGCGCTTCCCGGGTCCGCGTTGAAGTCGCTCATCTCCTCCTCCGAAAAGATCCGTTCCATTATGGACCGTCGCTATATCGAGCGCAGTCTCAGGGGGGACCTAAGGAGCATTCCGCTCTTCTCCGGGCTTTCCGAGGCGCTCTTCGAAGACCTGCTGGGAAGGGCACAGCTCGTCTCCATGAAAATCGGAAGCGTCGTGTTCCGCGAGGGAGACGCGGGCGACGCCGTGTACCTCATCCGCGAGGGGCGAACCGACGTCCACCGGACGGTCGACGGCGAGCGCAGACTCATCGCCATCCTCGCCGAAGGCCAGTATTTCGGGGAGATGTCGCTCATCGCCGACGAGGCCCGAAACGCCACGGTGGAATGCGCGGTCGACACCGACCTGGTGCGGATATCGCGCGCCGACTTCCTGCGTATCGTCGAGCGCGAACCGGAGATGATGAAGGAGCTTCGCGCCGTGTACACCGAGCGGCGCAAGAACCGCGAGGACATTCTTAAAAACCCGAACCTCGCCGTGATCAACCGCACGCTGCTGGACCTCAACCGCGGGATCTACCGGCACCTCGACATCATCTCCCAGTGCGTCATCGATACCGAGCGCGGCGGGGCACTGCTTGCCACCATGCCGGGCTCACGCTATCCCTACGTGTATCCGCGGGACAGCGCCTGCGCCTCGCGCTTCCTTTTCACCACGGCGCTCTCGCCGCTTCGCGCCTCGAACACGGCGTTCCGCCTGCTCGGCGAGATCGCGCGCTTCATTCTGCACTGCCAGCGCGATGACGGTTACTGGGGCCAGCGCTACGGCACGGCGGGCGAGGACAAGGCCATTTACCGGCAGGAGGACAACGTGGCTCACGGGGTATCCATCCTCTGCCGCTATCTTCTGGCCGCGAAGGCCCGCGGCCTCGATATCCCGCAGATCGAACGCTACCTCGACGCCATACGGAAGGGCTTCGACTTCAGCATGCGCTCCTACTACCGCAACGAGATCCATCTGTACTATTCGACCACCTCCATCCACGAATCGGCCATCGAGGAGGGCTACTCGATCTGGGTGAATTACGCCTACCGGCTCATGCTCGAGCTCATGGCGCGGGTAAAGGAGGAGTTCGGCGCGACGGGATTCGACGCCGCCATGGAGCTTGCCGCCGGGTTCTCGGCGACCATAGAGCGCATCTTTACGATGCAGGGGCGTTTTGTGCGCAGGCTCAAGCCGAACGGCGAGATCGACCTTCGCCCCGACATCACCCTGATGAGCCCGTTCTTCTTCGGTACGGGCCTGGGGCGCGACAGCTTTACGGACAGCGCGGAATTTAGAAACTCCATCGAGTTCGTCCGGAGGACCCTCTGGGACCCGGACCTGGGCATGCTGCAGCGCTACCTTCCCTTCATCGAGGACCCGCATACGCACGTGCATGCGGGCAACGGCCCGTGGCTGCAGTACACGGCGATGCTGGCCCAGTATTATTACTACACCGGGGACATCGGCGAGGGCGACCGGATCCTCGGCGTCATCGATTCGTACAGGTCGCGCGAGGGCTATCTCTGCGAGCACCTAACAACGCCGGAGCGCTTTTTCGAGTTCAAGCGGCTGGAGTGGGTGAGCGGGAAGGATTTCGAGAAGGAGTTCGCGCCGGATATTCTTGTTGACGGCATTTCATACGACCTCATCGTCGAAGAGTTGAACCACATGAAGAACTCCTACGACGCCATCGAACGGCGCTGCGGGGAGGCCGGGAACGGCGGAAGGATCTTCTTCGCCATACCGCTCATGTGGTCGCACGCCGAATACGCCATGGCGCTTATGCTCCGTGCCGGCAGAGAACTGGAAAAACTGAAGAGCGCCATACATGAAACCACCGCCGATGAAGATACAGCTTCCAAAGGAAAAGCGCAGGGAGATACGCCGCATCGCCGATAGCTTCTTCGAGGCGGGTTTCGAATGTTACCTGGTCGGGGGGTCGGTGCGCGACATCATCCTCGGCTTCGACGTCGACGATTTCGACTTCGCCACCAACGCGCGTCCCGAAGAGGTGCGTAGGCTTTTCCGAAAAGTGGTCCCCACGGGCATAAAGCACGGGACCGTTTCGGTTCTCTCCGAGGGAAAGGCCTACGAGGTCACGACCTACCGCTCCGACGGAAAGTACGTTGACGGCCGCCGTCCGGAGGAGGTGCGCTTCTCCGACACGCTCGAGGAGGACGTGCGGCGCAGGGACTTCACCATCAACGGCATCGCCTGCGACGTGCGCACCGAGGAGCTCATCGATCACGTCGGGGGGCTCGCGGATATAGAGCGCAGGCTGATCCGCACCATCGGCGACCCCATGGAGCGCTTCGGCGAGGACGGCCTTCGCACCTTCCGCGCCTGCCGCTTCGCGGCCAAGCTCAATTTCGAGATCGAGGAGGAGACCTTCGCCGCCATCTCGAAGACGCTGGACGTCGCCTCGATGGTGTCGATGGAGAGGGTGCGCGACGAGCTGGTCAAGCTCCTCGAATCCGACCAGCCTTCCATAGGGTTCGAGCTCATGCGCGAGTCGGGACTCTTGGGGCTCTTTCTGCCCGAGCTTGCCGCCGGCTACGGCCTGGTGCAGAACAAGTACCATCTGTACGACATCTACTATCACAGCGTCTATTCCTGCGACGCCGCGCCCAAAAGCGACCCCGTCCTTCGCCTTGCCTCGCTCCTGCACGATCTGGGCAAGGTCCCCACGCGCAGAAGCTCTGCCGACGGCGAGTACACCTTCTACAACCACGAGGTGATCGGCGCGCGCATCGCCAGGCGCGTCATGAAGCGCCTGAAGTTTTCCAACGAGGAGATCGAGCGCGTGTCGAACCTGGTGGTGAACCATATGTTTCATTACACGGACGAATGGACCGACGGGGCGGTGAGGCGCTTCATGCGCAAGGTGGGTGTCGATAACCTCAGGGACATCCTGGAGATCCGCATGGCCGACCGTCGCGGCAACGGCATGCGCGACGGGATGCCTCAGCCCATCCGCGAGCTCCTCAGGCGAATCGACCGCATCATAGAGGCCGAAAACGCAATCACGGTGCGCGACCTCGATATCGACGGTTACGTGGTGATGGACGAGTTCGGCGTGACGCCGGGACCCATTATCGGCCATATCCTGAACGAGCTCCTCGAGATGGTGCTGGACGAGCCCGAAATGAACACGCGCGAAAGGCTGCTGGAAAAGGCGCGCGAGATATACGAGGCCGTAAAGGACGACGAGCGGTTTAAACGGCGCCGCTGACGCGCGCCGTTCGAGATACCACGAGGGAGGTGCATCGGGAATGAAGGAACTCAGTCTGAAGGGTAAAAAGGCGCTGGTAACCGGCGCAAGCCGCGGAATCGGCGAATCCATCGCGCGGACGCTCGCCGCGTACGGCGCGGAGGTCATCCTTGCCAGCCGGAAGATCGATGATTTGAAGAGGGTGGGCGAGGAGATCAAAAAGGCCGGCGGCGCCGCGGACGCGATCGCCTGTCACACGGGCGAGATGGCGCAGATCGCCGCGCTCTTCGACGAGGTGAAGAAACGCCACGGGAAGCTCGACATACTGGTCAACAACGCGGCCACCAACCCGTATTTCGGCGACGTGCTGGGCGCCGACGAGAACGTGTGGGACAAGACACTCGCGGTGAACCTCAAGGGGATGTTCTTCATGAGCCAGCACGCGGCGAGGATGATGAAGGACTCCGGCGGCGGTTCGATCGTCAACGTGGCCTCGGTGAACGGCATCAAGCCGGCGCCCTTCCAGGGGATCTATTCGATAACCAAGGCCGGCGTGATCGCGCTCACCAAGTCCTTCGCTAAGGAGCTCGCGCAGTTCAACATCCGGGTGAACGCGCTCCTGCCGGGGCTTACCGACACGAAATTCGCCGCGGCCCTCACCTCGAACGAGGACATCCTGAAGCTCGTCCTTCCCTCCATCCCCATGGGGCGCGTGGCGAAGCCCGAGGAGATGGCGGGAGCGGTGCTCTATCTGGTCTCGGACCTCGCAAGCTACACCACCGGCGCCACACTGGTGGTGGACGGCGGGATGCTCGCATGATGGAGACGCTGAGGCTTTCGCCGGAGGAGCTCCTTAAAATCGCGCAGTACGCCTTCGTCCGCATGGACGGCGCGTGGTTTCTCGCGCTCGCGAAGAAACACGGCGTCCAGGCGGCGTGGGACATGGACGTCGAGGCCTGGACGCACTTTTCGTACGTGTTCGGTAAATATCTGCGAAAAAACATCACCCCCGATCCCGTATGGCCGGAGGGGTTCCTTTCCGCGCTGGAGGTGCTCAGCGAAGTGCTGGGGATCGCGGGGCGGAGCGTCGAGGTGAAGGACGGAGTGATCGTGGTTCGCGTCACCGACTGCCAGACGCAGAAGGCCATCGCGAAGGCCGGGGTCGCCGACTGCGGGATCGTGACCGTGCAGACCTATCAGGGCCTGGCCAGGGGTCTTTTCGGCGAAGAGGCGGCCGTCGAGGTGCGTCATACGAAGAACCTCAACCGCGGCGACGGCGTCTGCGAGGTCGTGGTGAGGCGGTCTCAGGCTTCGTAGACGGCCTCTGACACCCTGTCGAGTTCGCGTATCTCCTCGGGAGATAGGGCGAGGTCTATTCCTCCGATATTGTCCCTTACCTGTTCGGCGCTGCGCGCGCCGACGATCGTTCCCGCAACGGCCTGCCGCGAAAGGAGCCATGCGATGGCCACATGGCCCGGTTTCGCTTCGTGTGCCGCCGCTATCTTTCGAAGAAGCTCCACCAGCGTAGAAACGCCCGGCCAGTACCGCCTGTCGAAAAATCGGTAAAAGAACGAGCGGGCGTCGTCCTTCCGGAATTTCGGAGGCTCGGCGTACTTGCCGGTAAGCATGCCGGCGCCGAGTGAGCCGTAGGGGATCATTGCGATGCCCGTCCGAACGCAGAGCGGCTGTATCTCCTTCTCGACGTCGCGCTCCAGGAGCGAGTATGGAGGCTGAAGGCTCGCCACGGGGGCAAAGGCCAGCACCTCGGAGATCTCGGCGGCCGCGTAGTTCGACAGGCCGACCGCGCGGATCTTGCCCTGCGCATGGAACCGCTCCAGGGCCTCCATGGTGTACTCCACCGGCGTATCGGGATCGGGCCAGTGCGGCTGGTAGAGGTCGATGTAATCGGTGCCGAGCCGTCTGAGCGAGTTTTCGAGCTCCTGTTCCAGAAACGCGGGGGTCAGGTCGCGGACGAAGCCGTTCGCGATATCGAGCCCGCACTTGGTGGCGACGATCACCCTGTCGCGCTTTCCCTTTATGACACGGCCTACGAGCTCCTCGGCGTGGCCGCTCCCGTACGCCGGGGCGGTGTCGATGGTGGTGATGCCGAGGTCGAGTGCCGTTTCGATGGCCATAACCGCCTGCGACTCGTCATAGGGGCCCCAGTGCGTGCCTCCGATGGCCCAGGTGCCGAGGATGATCTTCGATATCTCGATGTCGGAGTGTCCCAGTCTGCCGTAGAGCATGATAACCGTCCTGTTTGATGGTACCGGATTCGCGGGTCCGCGAGCGGGCAAGGCACCGCAGGGAACGTCGCCGCAGTGCGCACCACAGGGACACGCTACATAATTTCTGGCATGATGTCAAGGCAATGTGACGGCGATATCGTGATTGAAGGGCTTCCGTGCGGGTATAATGTGATTGACATTTATTAATTTATGTCGGCCATCATATCAGGCGGCACGGGCCCGCGCGTGATTCGTATTCCATCCACCGTGCCGACGGGCCGGCAGCATCGCCGGCCGTTCGCGTCCGGTTCTCCATGCCAACGACATCATACGCCGAAATCGCGGTACAGCGCCGTCCCGCCGGGGCGGTCTGCG
>CAZEAH010000124.1:0-7693 GCA_964510075.1 uncultured Leptospirales bacterium
GCCCTGGCCCATGTCGTCGCAGAGGATGAGGACGATGTTGGGGCGTTTTCCGGCGAACCCCTTCAGTTTTTCCATGGGGAGGGCTTTAGGCCTTGCGGCGACGGCGGTATCGGCGACTCCCGCGGTCCGTTCCAACGCGCGCAGTCCCGCGTATCCCAGTGCCGCGCTTCCGGCCGCGACGGCGCCGAGCTTCAGCATGGTCCGCCTGGTCATCCTGTCGGTGTTCATTGTGAACCTCGTACGTATATCGGTGTATCGCGGCGCGCGAAGAAAGCATCCCGCGCGGCGACGACGGGAAGTAGATCAAGCGTTTTACGGGCTGTAAAGTATTATTATCGGAGGGGATGGTGTCCGCGGGAATCGCGCACGTCAGCGTCCGGAGCGCAAGATTGCGGTTATCTCTTCCATTGAACCCAGAAAGATATCCAGAAGATCCGGGTCGAAGTGGCCGCCCCGTCCTTTAGCGAGTATGCCGATCGACTCCTCGAGCGAAAGGGCCGGTTTGTACACACGTTCGTTTATGAGGGCGTCGAATACATCGACGATCGCGACGATGCGCGCCTCGACGGGGATGTCGGTGCCCGCGAGCCCGTACATGTATCCGCTTCCGTCCCATTTTTCGTGATGATAGAGCACGATGTTCCTTGCGGTCTCGTCGATCTCCGCGTTGTCGAGGATGCGGTGGCCGATGAGCACGTGCTGCCTGGCCTCCTCGAACTCGTCCGCGTCGAGCCTGCCGGGTTTAAGGAGAACCTCGCGCCGCACGCCCACTTTCCCGATGTCGTGCAGCGAGGAATAGAGCCTGATCTTCCTGACCAGTCCCTCGTCGACGCCGGCCCCGCGGGCGAGCATCTCGGAGTAGAGCGCTATCCTCTTTATATGGAGCCCGGTGTCCTCGTCGTTGTAATAGTTGGCGCTTTCGAGCGCGGAGACCATGGCCATGGTGAGGCTTTCGATCTTTCGGTTTTTCTCCTCGATTATCTTGTTCTGGATGAACTTGTAGTACGCCTCCTTTACCGTAAGGATGAGGTCGTGTGTGGACCATGGTTTGGAAATGTACCGGTACAGCGACGCCCTGTTGACGGCGTTTATCACCGCGTCGATGTCGGCATAGCCGGTGAGGAGGATGGTGAGGGTCGCGGGCGACAGGGCGTGGACGCGCTCGAGGAGTGCGTCGCCGTTCATGCCCGGCATGCGCTGGTCGGACACGATTACCGCGATCTCGTCCCCCGCTCCGAGCAGTTCCTCCACCAGAGAAAGTGCCGTTTCGGCCCCGTCCGCGGTCCGTATGGAGGCATGGTCCAGCGCGCCGCTCATCTTGAGCTCGAGCCTCAGGCTTTCGAGCACGATGGCCTCGTCATCGACGCACAGTATGCACTGATCTCCCACCGTACCGGGCTCCTATGTGCAGTTTTCGTTCGATGGGTCGCAGCAGGCGCGTACCTCGCGGATGAGGTCCTCGGTGCTCCAGGGTTTCCTGAGTACAGTGTTGGCTCCCGCCTCGCCGAGAGCCCGTTCGACCGCCGCGTCGTCGGCCTGGCCGGTTATCATGATCGATTTGATTTCCGGATGTGTTTTTTTAAGCTGCAGAAGGAACTCGTCGCCCTTGATTCCCGGCATCAGCCAGTCGGATATGACCAGAATGACGCATACGCCGTCGCCGGAAAGCTCTTCGATGACCTGGAGCGCTTCCACCGCGCTCATTGCGCTCTCGTATATATACTCATCCCCGAGCCTGTTCTGGAGCTCCTGTTTGAGCGACAACACGATGATCGCCTCGTCGTCGACGCAGACTATCGCCTTTTTCGGGTCCATTCCGCTCTCCTGGGGCCGTTAGTGGCGCTTTGCGCTACTTTAGGGAAATGCGCGGCCGTGTGCGATTATTAAATGGGAGGATAAGCGGATAACCGGGTAAAGTAAAGAAAAAAGCGGCGGTTGCGCCGCCGCCTTCTAGGCGGGGGCTCCGGGGGCGGGACGCAGGTACACCCGGAAGACGGTGTTGCCGGGCTCGCTTTCGAACTCAATCCTGCCGCCGGCCCCCTCGACTATGGATCGAGCGATATCCAGCCCCAGGCCTATGCCCTCGCCGTGCTTTTTGGTCGTAAAGAAGGGGTCGAATACGCGGTCGGCTATCTCCGCGGGTATGCCGTGTCCCGTGTCGGCGAACGAAACGACCTCCCATTCGCCTTCAGGCCGCGTGGTGATGGTAAGGGTGCCCCGGTAGTCCATCGCCTGGAGCGCGTTGTTAATGAGATTCATCCATATCTGGTTGAGCCGGTCGCGGTTTCCCATCACCGAGACGCCGTCCGAAAACCGCTTTATGACCTCAACGCCGTACTTCAGCTTGTTGTGGTACAGGGTAAGGATGGTCTCGATCTCCTCGTTGACGCTGACAGCCACGACGGCGTCATCGGTGTCCCGCCTGAGATAGCTTTTAAGCGCCCCGACAACATGCGAGGCCTTGTCCGCCCCCACGGCGATGATTTCGCAGAGCCGGCGCAGGAGGGCGATACTGGATACGGCGGCGAGGATCTCGTCCCGGCGCTCGTGCCGCATGAGGTCCATGAGGGCCGGCAGGCGCTCCTGTACGCCGAGGTCGCTGATGGTGTCCAGAAGGCCGGAGGACGCCTTGATGCCCGAGTCCGCGAGCATGGATTTTATCTCCTTCCTGCGCGCGCGGTCCACGGGGCGGTTGAGATCGACGGCGTGCAGCAGGCTCTCGCGCGTGAGCTCGTCGAACCAGCGCCGCTCGGTTTTATTGAGTCCCGAAAGAAAGCCGGGCAGGCCGGGCAGGCGCGCATTGAGGAGCTCGATGATCGACCTATTGGAGGAGAGTATGGCGCCGAGCGGCGTGTTGAGCTCGTGCGCGATGC
Organism: uncultured Leptospirales bacterium; assembly: GCA_964510075.1. Classification (GTDB taxonomy): domain Bacteria; phylum Spirochaetota; class UBA4802; order UBA4802; family UBA5368; genus MVZN01. The sequence goes on from CAZEAH010000124.1 coordinate 2,874, forward strand.
CAGCGGCGATCTGCCCGAGCGCGGCGAGCTTTTCGGCCTGCACAAGCTGGTTCTGCGCCCGCCCGAGCTCCGCGAGCGCGCGCTCCAGCTCGGCGTTCGCCGCGGTGAGGTCCCTGTTCGCGGCGCGCAGTTCCTCGGTCCGGTCGAGTACCTTCTGTTCCATTTCGAGATAGAGACGTTGGATCTCCTCTTCGCTTTTTTTACGTTCGGTGACGTCCATCTCGATGCCGTCCGCCACGATGTCGCCGTTTTCCATACGTCGCGGACGCGAGAGCAGCCTGTACCAGCGCGTTTTCCCGGGCGCGATGGTAAACCGCGCCTCGATCTCGAAGGTATCGAGCTCCCTCAGCCCGCGTTCCTCCTCGCGCATCAGGCGTTCGATATCATCGTCGTGGATCTGGCGGTACAGGAGAGAGGCATCGGCTTTCACCTCGTCTGCGGTATAGCCGTGCAGAGGAGTGACTCCCGCGCTGAGGTGGGTGAAAAATCGTGATCCGTCCGGTCTGTAGACGATCTGGTAGATCATCCCTCCGGGCAGGTTGTCGCCTATCGTGCGCAGGCGCTCCTCGCTGTCCCGCAGTGCGTCCTCCGCCCTCTTGCGCTCCGTATAGTCGTATATGAAAGAGAGCATTATCCTCTTTCCGCCCAGCGTGACGGTTTCCGCCGACCACAGCACGTCGCGCCGTCCGCCCGTTTTTGTGATGAATCGAACGGGAACGTCGTGGAACGAGCCCTCGCGGCGGATGATTTCGCCCATCCTCGTGCGGATATCGGGGTCCTCCCATATGCCGAGCTCGTACGAGGTGCGCCCTATGGTCTCCTCGCGCGTATGGCCCAGTATCTGAAGCCAGCGCTCGTTGACGTCGATAAAGCGGCCCGTGTCGATCTCGGAAAGCACCAGGGGCGCCGGGCTCGCGCGAAAAGCGGTCGAGAAGCGCTCCTCGCTCTCCCGCAGCGTCTCCCGGGCGTGCATTTTCTCGGTTATGTCGAGGAACATTGCCGCCCTATTGCCGGGGGAGGTCTGAAAGGCGTATACCTGGAATGCCCCGGATATTCTGTCGTCGGTGTATATCAACTGGTCCGTGCTCCATGATTCGCCGGTGGCCGCAATCCGGCGGTAACGATCGGGTATACCGGCGGCGGTAAGATGCGGAAATACCTCCTCGATGGTCTTTCCCGCCTCGTGGTTTACGTCTACGCCGAGTATCCTCGAGGACGACGGATTTGCGCCGGTCAGCACGAGTCTGTCATTTTCGCAGAGAGCATAGGTCAAAATGCCCAGCGGTGCGTTTTCGATCACGCTGCGCAGGCGCGTTTCGCTTTCTCTCAGGTCGTTCTCGGCCCGCGCGCGGCGGATGATGGTCCACAGGCCGGACATGAGGAGCCTGAGCTGGCGTACGTCGCCGTCGTCGTAATCGGTCGACTTGTTGCCGACACCCGCTACGATAGCGATCCTGTCGTCGTCGAATACCGGAACGTTCATGTGGCGTTCGACGACTACATGACCCTCGGGCATTCCTTTCTTCCAGGGGCTCGGGGCCGCGTAATCGTTGGTGATAATCGGCCGGCGCTGGCGTATGGCCTCTCCCCAGAGCCCGGTTGTGTGTACGGGATAGGACACCGGTTTTTCCTCGATCGCGCATTCGCTCATTGCGGTTTTCGACCAGGCGAACATGGTGAGCACGCTCTCGTCCTCGTTGACAAAGGCGATGTAGCCGATCGTACTTTTCGTAAGCCGCACCGCCGATTCCATGGCGAAATGCGTGAGCTCTCTTTCGCTTGAAGCGGCCATCATGTTCAGTTCGAGGAGAGTGTTGAGACGTTCCTCTTCGAGCCGTCGGGCCTCCTCGGCGCGGCTTCGTTCCGTATAGTCGTAAATGAGCGAGAGCATCACCTTCCGGCCGGCGAAGGTGATGGTTTCGGCGGACCAGAGCGTGTCCCTTATCTCGCCCGACTTCGTTTTTACGCGAAGCGGAATCTCACGGAAAAACCCCTCCTGTCGGATCTTCGTTTTCATCTCCTCGCGCACATTCGGGTCTTCCCACAGGCCGAGTTCGAACGAGGTGTGTCCGATGGTCTCCTCGCGCGTGTGCCCGCTCAGCTCAAGCCACCGCTCGTTTACATAGATGAAACGGCCCGTCTCGATGTCCGATATTACGGTCGGCGCCGGGCTCGCGTTGAAGGCCTTCGCGAAGCGCTCCTCGCTCGTCTCGAGCTCGCGGTTGAGGGTGACGAGCTCCTGGTTCTGCGCCTCGAACTCCTCCATGGTGGCCTCGAGCTCCTCCACGGTCGCCTGCATCTCCTCGTTGGCGGCCGCCAGCTCGTTGCCGCGATTTACCGAAAGCTCGATGGATTCCTCGAGCCGTCCGACGAGGTAGCGCAGCGCGGCCGCGATTCCGATAAATGCCGAAGCGGCGATCAGTACGCGGTTGATGAACGCGGACTGGTCGGTCCTTATGGCGGTCAGTACGCCATGGTGATGGAGTAAGGCCAGGGCAAGGTAGGAACAGAGCGAGGCGATGATGACGGCGGTCTGCGTGCCGCGTCCCTGGAGCATCGCGCTCAGTATTACCGCCAGCACGTAGAGTAAAACCGCCGGTGCCCCCATCCCGCCGATATAGTTGCCGTAGAACGCGACGAGGAAGATGGCGGCGACCGGTATGTGCCGCACGCTCCTCCAGCGTCCCCGGCCGGCCAGTCGCCGGCCCGCGGCGAAGAAGGCAGTCATAAGGGCGAGTATTGCGACCGTGTCCGCGGGGACCGCTCCCATTACGAGTCCCGCCGCGGCGAGCAGCGCAAAGCCGCCGGAGAGAGCCGTCATCACGGCGAGCACCCGTTCGGTCATGCGCCGGTACCGGGCCTTCTCGATATGCCCCGTGTCCCATTCGGAATTGACGGAATGAAGTGCTTCCCGCGATTTCATGGCCCGCTCCGTATGTCGGCCGGTCCCGATGGCGCGTGAGGCATGTATCGTCGGCAGGGTGCCGGCTGTCTGTATACCCCCGGTATCGACCGCACGACAGTATGGCATGGATCGCGCGCGCAATAAACTTTTTTTTCGGCCCCGACACTCAACCGTGCGTACGTGCCGCCGGCAGGGAACGCTCTCCGCCACCTCGGGCATTTGCCTGCTTGACGGGACCGGTACGGTCGTATAGCATTGCGCCCTCATGCCGGCAATGGAACGGCGGAACGCCCGGCGTGAAACGATGGGGGGTGGGGCATGGATGCGTTGTACGCGGTTGCGTTTTTGCTTGCCGGATTCGCGGCACTGTACTTCGGAGCCGACTGGCTGGTGCGCGGGAGCGTGGCCCTTGCGCTCAGGCTCGGCATTCCGCCCGTCATAGTGGGCCTCACCGTCGTCGCCTTCGGAACTTCCAGCCCGGAGTTTCTGGTAAGTTTCAACGCGGGCAGGATGGGAAACGCCGATATCGCCGTCGGTAACGTCATCGGGTCGAACATCGCCAATATCGCGCTTATCCTCGGCGCGGCCGCGCTCATCAGGCCCATTGTCATGAATATACGGGCCGTGCGCTTTGATGTTATCTTCATGCTCGCCGTCAGCATCCTGTTCTCCGTCATGGTGCTGGACCGCGATCTGGAGAGGCCCGACGGCCTGCTTTTCCTTGCCGGGATGGCGTTCTATGTAATGTACAAGGTGCGCCAGGCGTTGCGAAAAATGCGGGAGGGCCAAGCGGACGTTCTGGGGTCCGGGGTGGAGGAGATCGAGGAAAAGGCGCGCACCCTGCCGGCGGGCAGGTCCGTGCTTCTTGTCGTTCTGGGGATTGCGGTTCTCGTCGGGGGATCGGAGCTCTTCATCCGGGGCGCGGTCACGCTCGCGAGCATGCTTGGCGTAAGCAACGTGGTGATCGGCCTTACGGTCGTCGCCTTCGGCACCAGCCTTCCGGAGCTCGCCACCTCGGTGCTCGCGGCGGCGAAGGGCGAGGGGGACGTGTCGCTCGGCAACGTGGTGGGCTCCAACATCTTCAACATCCTCTTCATCCTCGGCGCGACCGCCGCGGTGTTCCCCATCGGCACCGGCGACGTCAAAATGGTCGATCTTCTCGTAATGCTGGGGACTTCTGTTCTCATTATCCCCGTTTCGCTCATCGGCGGCAGGGTGACGCGTCCGGAGGCGGCCGTACTGCTGGCGGCATACGGGGGCTATGTTTATTACCTCTATGCGATGCACGGCGGTGCGTGAAGAATACGGACGATGATGATGGCCGCCCGTATGGCCCGCCGCGCACGCTCAGTCGTACTCATGCCTCAGAAAGGTGCCGTTGTCCAGGTCCTCGAAGGCGCGGCGCAGTTCCTCGCGCGTGTTCATCACTATGGGGCCGTGCCAGGCGACGCTCTCGCGGATGGGCCTTCCCGAAACAAGCAGAAAACGCACTCCGTCGCCGCCGGCCGTAACCTGCACGAAATCGCCGTCGCCGTATACCGCCAGGGTGCCGTTCCCCAGGCTTCGCCCGCGCGCGAGGTCGAAGTAGTTCGCTCCGACCGCGTCATACGAAAACTCATCGCCCTCTCCGCAGAACACGCCCTCGCCGCCGATTACGTAGGCGAGCACCGTGTGCCCGGGGTGCGTGGGGTGGGTGAATACGCCGTTCGCGGGCACGGAAACGTCGAGATATTCGGGGTCGATGACGACGTCGGTCACCGGGCCCCGTGTGTTGCCCACCGTTCCGCAGATTATTTTTATCCGCGCGCCGCCCTCCGCCTCCACCTCGGGAATTTCATCCGCCGTAATGCCCCGGTAGCGCGGTTTCATCATCTTGCGCGACGCGGGAAGGTTGGCCCACAGCTGGAAGCCGTGC
>CAZEAH010000125.1:0-7685 GCA_964510075.1 uncultured Leptospirales bacterium
GCGGTACACCTGCACCGAATCGGCGGAAACGATTTCAAAGATATCACCGGCAAGGCCCACGGCCACATCCGTCTTACCGGAGGCCGTGGGCCCCACAACAACACCAGCTTTAATGGGCGGAAACCTCGCTTATAAAATGGCCGTGGAATCTACCTCAAAACGGGGGATATGCGCGGCGTTATTCGTCTATTTCCCGTCCTTCTTTGACCTCAAATTTAAGTTTACCGTCGAATATCATTCGAAGAATATTGGGAACCACCTTCCAGTTGTGGTCCTTTTCGGGATACCCCTCGATATTCCCGATTCTGTCGACATATTTCATTGCGGCCCTGGTGAAGATATAACGATTTTCGTTCAGGGCGATCAACTCGTTAAGCGGTATTATCACTGTCCGTCCCTCCGGATCGAAAAAGTCTCGATTGTACTCTGTGCATTCTGCACGCCTCGGCGCCGACGATATTCCTCATTTTCTCGACCGAGGACTCCACCGAATCGTTGATTATTACGTAATCGTACAATACGTAATCCTGCAACTCTTTTACGGCATTCGCCAGACGCAACTCGATCTGCTCGGTGGATTCGGTATCTCGTTTCACCAGCCGTTCCCGAAGCGATTCCACGGAAGGTGGCGCGATGAAGATAAAGACGGCGTCGTCGATTCTGCCTTTCAGCTGACGTGCGCCCTGTACGTCGACGTCGAATATGGGAATTTTCCCGGTCGATTTAATCCTGTCAACCTCTTTTTTGGCGGTCCCGTAATAGTTGCCGTGCACCTCGGCCCACTCGATGAATTCCCCCCTGCGGACCATTTCGTGGAACTCCTCGAGCCCCACGAAATAATAACTCCTGGCATATTCCTCGTTTCGCCGGGGAGGACGGGTGGTCGTGGAAACCGAGAACTCGAAGCGGTCGTCCTTCGAAACAAGGTTTTTAATGATTGTGGTCTTGCCGGCCCCCGACGGTGCCGAAACCACTATGGAAAACCTCTCACTCGGCATTGCTGGTCAGTCTTCCGGCGAGCGTCTCGGGCAGCATTCCTGACAGCACCACATGTTTCGAGTCCAACACGATGATCGCCCTTGTCTTCCTGCCGTGTGTCGCGTCGATGAGCAGGCTGTTCTCCCTGGCCTCCTCCCGTATCCTCTTCCCGGAGGCGGACTGCGGAGTAATTACCGCTATCACCCGTTCGGCGACGACGGCATTTCCGAACCCGATATTTATAAGATTCGTCTTCATGCTATGTTCCTGCACTGCTCTCGAATTTTATCTATGGAGTTTTTAATCTCAACTACAAGGTGGGCAATTTCCGAACTCGCCGATTTCGACGAAATCGTATTGATCTCCCGGAACATCTCCTGAGCCAGAAAATCGAGCTGCTTTCCCGTCTGCCCGTCGGAATCGGCGAGCTGTTTGAATTTGTCGATATGATCGCGCAGGCGCTGTACCTCTTCGTTGATGTCCTGCTTGTCCGCCAATATCGCCACCTCGGTGTACAGGCGGGTGTCCTCCGGACGGGCCTCCATAAGCCGCTCCAGACCCGCGCTGAGCTTTTCGTACATGGCGCGCGAGACGTTCTTCGACAGCTTCTCTATCTTCGAGAGGGAGCGTGACAGCGTCGCCAGAGATTTAAGCAGGTCCTTTCTGGTTGCCGCTCCTTCGCGCAGGCGCATCCGGATGTGCCTGTCCATCGCCTGTTCTATCCCCGCGAAGATGTCGGCGCGCGATTTCTCGGAAAGCGTCGCGCGCTCCTTCTGGACCACGCCTTCAAGCGAAAGGAGAGCATCGATGGAAAAACGCTCCTTCGCGGCGAGTTCTTTAACAACGGAGTCGACTTCCCGGTAATATTTCCGGAGAAGCTCTTTATTTATGGACACAGGCCGCGACTCCAGCCAGTCGTGGATGTCGATGGATAGTTCGACCTTCCCCCTGGAGTAGCGTTTTTTAAGCATTAATTCGATCTCATATTCGTCGTCCTTCATCATGCGCGGAAGATTGATGTATGTCTCCACATATTTTGAATTGACCGATTTTATCTCTACCGAAAATGAGAACTGTTCGGTGGATTTCTCCACCACCGCGTATCCGGTCATGCTTTCCATCGTGCCCTCACAGCATCTTCTCGGGCCTGCCGAGCGATTTTATCTTCAGGCGGCCGTCCTCGGCGTAGAAATCGATGGTCCGTCCGTAGTCTCCTCCCACGTCCTCCGCGACTATTCGTATGCCAAGGTCCTCAAGAACCTCGCGCACCTTTTTCACATTATTTCTGCCTATCTCACCCATCATGCTGTTTTCCGCCATTTTGAACATGGTCGAGCCGCCAACTATCTTGGCGACCATACGCGCCTTCAGCGCCCCCTTTTTCGACATCTCCTCCACCAGGAGGGGCAGCGCCGAATCGGCGTATTTCCTGTCGTTGGAGTTGCGATCGCTCTTTGACGGAAGCATGATGTGAGAGAGGCCCGCAAGCGATGCGCCCGGATCGTACAGGCATATACCCACGCACGAGCCCAGAATTGTCCTCAGTATATCGGGACTCTCGGCCAGACCGATATCGGCAATGCCGACATTGACGAGTTTAAAATTCATTTGCACGCTCCTTGGGGACATACACCGGGGAGTCCAGAAGCTTCACATAGACGAAGTCCTCGGAGATGGAATGGAGGGTCTCCGAATGCCCGATGAACAGATAACCGCTCTTCAGAATGGAACCCGCGAATCCGGCGACCAGCCTGCGCTGGTACTCGCGGTCAAAATATATCATCACGTTACGACAGAATATGATATCCAGGTCCTTCGGATACGGACTCTTGAACAGATTGAGGTAGTGGAAAGTGACAAGCTTCCGGACACGCTCCTTGATGGTGAACAGCTCGGGATACTGGCGGTCCTGTACAAAATATTTTTCGAGAATGGCCGGGGCGACCTTCTCGATCCTCCTTCCCGAATACTCCCCTTTGCGGGCGAAATCCAGAACCGAAGGCGCGATGTCGGTCGCGATTATCTCGATCTCCCATGCCGGGAACAGATGGGCGCTTTCCAGGACACAGATGGCGATTGTGTAGGGCTCCTCCCCGGTCGAGCAGCCCGCGCTCCATATCCTGAGCTTTTTATTCGTCTTTTTTTTCGCTATATCCGGAAGGCAGTGCTGCACGAGCGCGTCGAACTGCCGTTCGTTCCGAAAGAAATAGGTCTCGTTGGTCGAGACTACATCGATCAGCTGTTCGAGTTCCTTGGCCTTGTCGGGGAGCCTTTGTATATAATCGTAATATTCGGAAAAGGTATCCAGATTGAGCGCCTGGAGGCGTTTCCTCAGACGGTTTGACAGCAGGGTGATTTTCGTATCTTTAAGAAAGATGCCGCTCTCGGCGTAAATCAGTTTGGCGAAGCGGTGAAATTCGTCTTCGTTAAGGCGCTTGATGTTTCCAAAGTCGATCATGGCATCCCCTTCTACTATCAGTAAAGAGAGCGTCAACGATAAAAGCCGGCACAGAGACCGCCGGCGGGAAAAACCGCCCAGCAGACGGATCCGGGGTTATTGCTTTGCGTGCAGGTTGAGCACAAGCCGTATTTCCCCCGCCGGGATGCCCGAGCAGCGGGAAATAAGCTCTACAGGACATCCCTTGCCGTACAGGTCCGATATGAGCGCGTATTTATCATTCGACTCGCCGAAAAGCCCGGCAATATCGGTTTCGTTGAACCGGTCCGCCCCAAGCGAAGGAACCGTGACCGCGTCGGCGAATTCAGACAGGTCTTTCCGGATGGAGCCCGCTACAGGCGCGCCCACCGCTGCGGGGGCCTGTACTTCTCGATTCGCTCGCTCATCGCGTTCCGGAGAGGAAACCTCCGCTTTCCCTGCTATACGCTCCAGCAGAAACAACGCTCCTTTCCCGACGTACGCCCGCACCATATCCGACGCTCCTCGTAACAGTCGCGCCATGTCGCTGCGCACGGCCACGCCCGCCGACGGAACGCTACGCTCCGCCGCGGGGGCGACTCGAGGCTCCTCCCGGCAGGGCTTTGCCGTATCCGCCGCGGGGAGAGAAACTACATCGTCGCCGACGTTCATGTCCAGGTTTTTTACGATGCCCCCCTGCTTCATGAGACGCTTCATTACGGTGATACGGTTTTCGAGGAGGGAGATGTTCCGCTCGGCCGTTTCATTGAATTCTTTGATTACGGCGTCCATCTCGCGCCGCAGCCTTTTTTCACGGAACTCTGATGCGGAGCGCTCGAGCTTGAGGCTGATGACGAGGTAAAAAACGACCCAGAGGATTACGTTGACCATCAACAGGAATAAAAACTGCATATGCCTTCCTTGCATTCGGGCTCATACCCGATACCGTGTTATTTCTTGACGTCTATAATGCGCCCGATCCTTTCGTCACCGGGGGGCGGGTTCTCCTCGTCCTTCTCCGCGCCTTTACCCTCGCGACCGCCGTGCGCACCGCCGCGAAAGCGCCTTTTTTCCTCGCGCATGATGGCGTTCTTCTCGGCCTTCTTGTTCTCCTCGAGCCGCGCGTTGGTGAGCCTGGATTTTTCGAGCGATTCCTTGTCCAGAACGTGCTGCTGTTCGACGACCGCCTCGGATTTCACCTGCGCGTTGCGCGCCACCTCGTGCATCTGCGCAATGTTCGTCTGCATGTCAATTGGCTTGATTGACATCGCGGTATCCTGTACGCGTGGTTTTTACCTCCTGCGTCTGAGCATCGTCATTTTCCCGACACCCTCTCCCATGTCGGGCTTTTCGTATTCGGACAGTCTGATCTCGCCGCCTTCGAGCGTGAACTTGATATAGTTGTACGGATCCTTCACCGGATAGCGGCGGTCTTTTATATAGATCTCCACTCCCGGGAATACCGTCTGCTCCGCGCACACCTTTCCCTTCTGTTCGAGCATGCCCAGGTAGGCCTTGAGCTCCTCGAGTTCGAGATTGACCTCGGCGAAACGGGTTTCAAGCTTCTGCTTCTGCTGGGTGAGCTTCTGGAGGAGCTCCTCTTTTTCCTGGGGCAGCCGTCCTCCGGAGTTGTTCTTCAGCACCGTCAGTGTCGTAACGTCCTTGCGGACCTTGTCGAGCTCTTCGCCGCCCTGCTGTTTGAGCGCTTCGAGGTCGGAAACCTGCTGGAGCACCTTCGGATTGATGCCCACCCGCACCTCCGTGCGCGTGAACGAATCGGAGCCGATAACGCGGGCATTAACCTCCTCGCCGGCCCGTATAACGCCGCCCACGATGCGCGCGCGCCGCCCGTGGCAGAGAATGCGGCTGCCCGCGTCTACTCTGGAGTGCAGTATGCCCTCCGATACGACAACATTCTTCTCGGCGTAACAGTTCGCCGACTGCACGAAGTTCGCGTAGATCGATCCTCCGGTCGATTCGATCTTTGCCTCCTCGCGCCCCATAATCCCCTGGCGAACGATAATGTCGCCCTCGGCCTCAAGGAAGGCCTTCTGGACCGATCCCTTCACCTCGATGTTTCCCGCCGCCTTGACGACAAAATTGTCCTGCACGCTTCCGCCCACCACCACCGACCCCAGAAAGACGATATTCCCCGTCTCGAATGATACATCGCCTTTAACGAAGAAGACGGGTTCGACCACGATCTTTCCGGACTGAAAGACCACCTGCCCGTTGATCTCAGCGGTGAGCTCCATGCCGTCCTCCGAGAGGATCGTACCCTTTCCGTAGCGCATGGGGATGTCCTTGCCCGAGCGGGCCGGCAGAACCCTGTTGGTTACCGTACGCCCGGGAATACCATCCTGTGCCGGGATTTTTACCGCGAGTACCTGCCCCACGACCACGTTTTCCAGTATGTCCAGGTTCTTGAAGTCCACCTGGCCCCTCTCGTCCTCCGACAGGTTGATGCTCGATTTGTCGATCTTCACTTTATAATCGACCGAGGCATCCTTACCGTGCCGCGGCGGCTGTCCCTCCGCGGCCAGAAGCGGATGCGAGTATTCCATTTTTTCAAGGTATTCGGCGATGCGCTGCTCGTTTATGCCGACCACCACGCCGGCGCGTTTGAGCGCATCGACCACGTCCTCTACTTCCATGTGACGGCCGAAAAAGCGGGGCGGGACGAAGTGAACGAAAACCTTCATTTCATCCTCGGTGATCTCGACGGTCATGCTGCCGTCGTATTCGGGATTCGGCATCCATTCGCCTATCTTAACGCGCTTGCCCGAGGGTTTTGACACCTCCTTTTCGACCTTCTTCATGTCGGCGTTGCTAATGCGCATGGCGAAAAGCCTGTTGTTAACGTCGTTCAGGCTAACGGGCTGCCCCCCGCCGGTCGGCGGATTTACGGTCAGATATATTCCGCTCTTGGTGACGCGGATTTTATACGTGCCGTCGGCGTATTTCACCACGTCGCGGATGGACAGATCCGAGGACGATACTTTAGAGAGCTTGCGCTCTATTTCATCAACATCGCTGTAGGCGTCGCGGGTTTTGGACGCGCGCACAAGGACCCGGTAGGGCTGGCGCCCCACGCCGAAAAAGCCGCTGGTCCCCTTCTGGAGGATATCGTAATCGAGCGCGGAGACCTCCGTTTTAAGGGCGCCCGAGGCGAGCTCCAGGGCCTGGCGCACCGAATCCGCCAGTACCTCGACTTCTTCGCCCGGGGATTCGTCCTCGTCTTCGATGCCCCGCAACAGTTCCTTCAGCCTTCCCATCAGCCCTCAACCGACGATATTAGACTTGATGCGACCGAGCCGCCCGCGCAGGCGCATGATCGCCTTGGTGTGGAGCTGGGAAACCCGGCTCTCGGTGACATCGAGGACATCGCCGATCTCCTTGAGGGTGAGGTCCTCGTAATAATAGAGCACTATTACCTTCTTCTCCTTCTCGGGAAGCTTCTTGATCGCGTCGATAATATAATCCCGTATCTCCTCCTTTTCAATCAGCACGTCCGGATTCATGTTCTCGGGGGCTTCGAGCGTCTCCAGGATGGAGAGCTCGTCGCTGTCGTCGCCCAGATACCAGATGTCGTTGAGCGAGAGCATCGACGTTCCCGAGAGCTTGTTGAGCAGGGACTGGAACTCGTCCATGCTGATACCCAGCTCCTGGGCGATCTCCTCGTCTTCCACCGTCCTTCCGAGCTTGTTTTCCAGGTCCGAGATCGCCTGCTCGATCTGCTTGGCCTTCTGCCGTATGGAGCGCGGTATCCAGTCTATGGAACGGAGCTCGTCGAAAATCGCTCCGCGGACCCGCGTCATCGCGTACGTCTTGAACTTGATTCCCCTGTTGGGATCGAACTTGTTGATGGCGTCGATCAGGCCGAATATTCCGTACGATACCAGATCGTCGAATTCGATACTCTGGGGCATTCCCATGGATATCTTGCCCGCGACGTATTTGACCAGCGGCGCGTATTTGATAACGAAGTAGTCCCGGAGGTCCTGGGCTCTGGTCTTGGCGAACTGTTTCCAGAGGTCCTCTTCGTTGATGGCGTCCAGTTCCTTTATTTTTTTTATGTTCATACAGAGTCCTTTAACCGGAATTTTTACTCCTTATCCCGCGCAATCATGGTCCGTATCGCCTCGGCCATTATTTTCGGCTCATATCGTATATTCTTTTGTTCGAAAAAATGCTTTCCGAGTTTTCCCTCGTCCGGTTTCGCCGAACTGTACGCCGTAAAATCGCCCTCTTTGAAGGGAACGAACGCATCCTTTCGCGGAGGGGGTTGTCC
>CAZEAH010000126.1:0-7624 GCA_964510075.1 uncultured Leptospirales bacterium
CCCTCGCCGAGCGCCATCATGGAGATTACCGCCGCCACGCCGATAAGGATGCCCGTTATGGAAAGGAGCGAGCGAAGCTTGTGCGAGAGGATCGACCCGACGGCCTGGCGCAGGTAGTCGGTGTACTGCGCCCTGCCCGCACCCGTGCGGTGGTTATGGAACGTCCCCTCGGGCGGGGCCTCGCGCCCGGGCGAGCCCGCCGCGCGGCGTGTTTTTCTCCGCTCGTCGGACACCACCGCGCCGTCGCGCATCCGGATGATGCGGCGCGCGCGGGCGGCGACCTCGTTCTCGTGGGTGACCATGACGATCGTCTTCCCGCGGGCGTTCAGTTCCTCCAAGATCGTCATGATCTCGTCCTCGCTCCTGGTGTCGAGGTTGCCGGTGGGCTCGTCGGCGAATATGACGCGCGGGTCGTTTACGAGCGCGCGGGCGATGGCGACCCGCTGCTGCTCCCCGCCCGAAAGCTCGCCGGGAAGGTGGTCCACCCTGTTGGCCAGTCCCACGTCCACAAGGCGCCTGCGCGGCGCCTCGTTCTGCTCTCTCCTGCCCGCGTACACCAGCGGAAGCTCCGCGTTCTTAAGCGCGGACAGGCGCGGGAGGAGGTGGAACTGCTGAAAGACGAAACCCGCAACGCGGTTGCGCAGCATGGAAAGCCGGTCGTCGTCGAGCCGGCCGATGTCGTGCCCGTAGAGAAGGTAGGCGCCGCCGTCGGGCCTGTCCAGAAACCCCAGGATGTTGAGCAGCGTCGACTTCCCCGAACCCGACGGCCCCATGATGGCGACGAATTCGCCCTCGTCGATGCGAAGGCTCACGTTGTTCAGCGCGGCGACGCTCTGCTTTCCTATTTCGTACAACCGGGAGACGCCTTTCAGTTCTATCATGCGGGCCCTACCTGGCTTTTCGTCGCCCCGGCGGCGTTGGCATAAAGGGGTTCTTCTTCTCTGCAGTCGTGCCGGCCTTTACGAGTGGATTCCCGTCGGCCACAAGCACGGTCTCGTTTCCGGATAGCCCCTCGACGATTTCAATTCTTGTTTCATCCGTAAGCCCGGTCTTAACAGCCCTGCGCTCCGGGGGCTTCTGGGGGCCCCGGTCCAGAAGCACGTAGTTTGCGCCCCCCTCGAGCGTTACGGCCTCTATCGGGAGGAGGAGGGCGTCCCTGCGCACGGCCTGTATGATGTTGATGCTTGCGCTCATCCCCGACCTGAATACCCCGGGCACCCGGTCGGGGATGATCTGGACCTTGTACATCGTCACGTTGTTGACCACGGTGGACTCGTAGGATATGTGGTGCACCTTCCCGTTGACCTTCACGTCGGGATAGGAATCGAGGCCGAGCTCGGCGGTCATCCCCGGTCTGACGTTGCCTATGTCGGTTTCGTCGACGTCGGCGGTCACGATCAGCCGGTCGGCGAGGACCAGCACCGCGTTCGTGGTGGCCACCGTCTGTCCCGGTTCAACGTCGCGCACGATGACGGTGCCGGTTATCGGGGCGATGACCGGCGTGGGCTTGTAGGCGTTCTCCCAGTAGCCGAGCTCGGCCTCGCCCTGCATGCGCGCTGCGTCGATGAGGGCCGCGCGTTCGGTCGAGCTCATCCACGCCAGGAGCTGCCCCTTTCGCACCGACTGCCCCTCCACCACAAGGACGCTCTCAACGCGCCCCGCGATGGTCGGCTTGATCTCGAGCCTGTTGCGCGGCTCGACCGTACCCGTCGTGCTGATGAACTTCCGTATGTCGCCGCGTTCGGGAGCCACGGCCCTGTACGCGGCGGCCTGCTCCCTCGAGCACGCGGCCCCCGCAAACATGCCGCACAGTACAACCACGGCGAGCGGGCCGGCCGCATAATGTCTGAAACTAGATATCGTCATCGAGCGTCACTCCCTGCGCGTTTTTCCACGAGGCCTCCGCGTCGAGTACGGCCGCGCGCGCGTTCAGATAATTTTTCTTCGCCTCGACGAGCTCGTTCTCTATGATGATCCAGTTGTCGAAGCTCACCTGTCCGATATTGTACTGAGCGGCGGCGATGCGGGCGCGCTCCTCGTACGCGTTGAGGTATTTCTCCCTCACGCGGGCGTTGTCGATCGCGTTCATTAAGGCGGTCCACCGCTGTTCCAGGGTCACCGATGCCGAGCCCCTGGCGCTCTCGAGGTCCGCAACGGCCTGCCGGTACGCGGCGTTTTCTTTCGAGCTCTGGTACACGCGCTTTCCCCCCTCGAAAATCGGCAGGCTGACGCCCACCCCCGCCGAATACCGGCTTTCCCTCGGCGGCCACGTGCTGTCCGACTTTCCGGCGCTCGCGGTGCCGTACACCTCGGGGAAATACCCGGCCTCGGCCGACTTCCGCGCGTAATCGGCGTATTCCTTTTTCGACTCGGCCTGCCGCACGGCGGGCGTCTGCCCGGCCAGCGAGGCGAAATCAGGCTTTTCGGCCCCCGCCTCGGGCACCGAAAGCTCGCCCTTTACCGCGAACTCCTTCCACTCGTTAAGGCCCATCTCGCGCGCGAGCTTATGCCGAGCGAGAGAAAGGGCGCGCTCCGCCTGTGACCGGTCCGACTCGGCCTGGGCCAGGTTGACCTCCGCCGTCAGCAGGGAGCCGCTGTGCTCCTTCCCGGCGTTGTAGCGCATCCTGACCAGGTTCAGGCTCCTCTTTCTCCTCTTTACGATCTCGTCGGAAATTCCCAACAGCTCCTGTGCCTTGAGAAGCTCTATGAACGCGCTTCGCAGGCTGTAGCGTACGGATGCGGAGGTCTCCAGCGCGGTGTAGATTGCCTGCCGTACCTGCGCGTCGGCGCCCTTCGTGTCGTATATCGCTTTACCCCCGTCAAAAAGCAACTGGCTGGCGGTAATGCCGTACGAGTAGGCGGTATCGTCCACCGCCCCCCGCGACGGGGCGTCCTGGCGCGTCCTGTTGATGTCGAGCGAGGTGCTCACCTGGGGCAGGAGGGCGCTCCGGGTGATCCCCTTCGCGTCCCTGGCCTGCTGAATTTTTTCTCTGGATGAAACGACATCTGGATGGCGCGCCCGGGCGAAGGCCACGCACTCCTCCCATCCGAGCGTCCCCTCGGCCTCGCGGGCACCTGCGCCGGACTGTGCCGCCGCGAGAATGAGGAGTGATAAAACCGCGCATATCGATACGCGGCCGCGTATTTCTCTTCGCACGGACGTAGAGGGAATGCGCCGCGCGCCGTACTCTCTTACACTCACGGGTGTACCCTTTTAATCATCATTGAATATATGGCGGCGGCCCGACTCCGCCGCCTTCACTCTCACTTCAGCTTTCCGCCCGAGAGCACGCCGCGACGCGGCCTGTCGTCGGGGGGCGCCACGTTCGGAGGAGGACCGCTGACGTCCTCCAGTCCAGGACCGCCCGGAGGCCGTTCGCCGAAAGCCCTGCGCTCGGCCATCATCTTCCTGAACTCGGCCTTCTGTTTTTCGTCCAGGAGCTTCATGATCTCCGCGTCGGTCCTCTCTATAAGCGCGCGAATGTCATTGAAGAAGGCCTCCCGTTTCCCGTCCATGCGGCCCCGGTTGGATTCGAGCAGGTCGGCGATCGCACGGGCCTGTTCGGCGGTCAGGGAGAGGCGCTCGGTGAACTTCTTCATCACCCTTTGCTTGAATTCGGCGTCGTCGTGACGGGGAGGCATGCCGTCTTTACGGTACAGCATATGCGGGCCGTGACGGGCCACTTCGTCCATAAAGTGAGAACGGGCGAACTCCCTGAAGTTACGTTTTACATACCACCGGTCCGCTCCCGCGCCAAGGAACGCTCCCAGCGTGAATACCAGCGCCAGCACGGCGGCCGCGGTATAGTTCGATACTGCTTTCATCTTTTTCCTCCGTTCATCCATTATATGCGTCATTGCCCCGAATAATCAAACGTATATGCCGTCTCGCCGGCCGCAAGGTACGCCACCTCCGCCTCGCTCATGCTGCGGTACAGATACTGCCCGATCGATGCGTCGCTTTCCACGCTCAGCATCCGGACCGAGCCGGCCAATAGTATGACCGCCGCCGCCGCCGCGGCCACGGGCAGAAGATCGAAGCGGCGGACCGGCGACGCCGGCACGGCCTTCGCGCGGAGCCTGTCCATGATCTCGTCCACCGGAACGCGTGCAGGCCGGACCTGTTCCACGCTCGCGAGGGTCCGCCGAATTGCCCTGATTTCGGCCAGGCGTTTCCTGCATGCCGCGCATCCGGCGAGGTGCTCCTCGATCCGAAACACCTCGACCCTGTCGGCGCATTCGCCGTCCGCGTACCGGTTGAGCAATCGCGCCATGTCAGTACACTTCATGGTCCACCTCCCCCCGAATCACGGGATGCAGGATTCTTTTCAATAGTTCGCGCGCCCGGAACAGGCGCGACTCCACCGTACCGATGGAACAGTCCAGCACCTCGGCGATCTCGCGGTAGCTTCTCCCCTCGAATTCCCGCAAGATGACGACCGTGCGGTATTTCACCGGGAGCTCCATCAGCGCGCCGCGCACCATCTCCGATACGGCTGCACGCCCGGCGGTGTCTTCATCGCGTGCGATGTCGTGACGGCGCTCCTCGAAGGGCTCCGTTGCCCGCCGCTTGCTCCTGCGAAGGGCGTCGATACAGGTGTTCACGCCGATACGGTAGATCCAGGTGGACAGCGCGGCCTCGCCCCTGAACGACTCCATCTTTTCAAAAAGCTTGACGAACACGTCCTGGGCCAGGTCGCCGGCCTCTTCGCGGTCGCGCACGAAGGAATAGCACAGGTTGTACACCCTGCCGTAGTGGCGCTCGACGAGCTCCCTCATCGCCTTTTCCATTCCCGCTGCCGGCGTGGGGGAGCAGTCCGGTTCGTTCGGTAAACTCATGCCCTCCATGATACCATTTGGACGAATCGCGCACACTCTTTATTCCATTTTTCCGTTGTCCCGGAAGCATAAAAAGGACGGGATCTCTCCCGTCCTTTTCTCGATTGCGATAGCCGGCTTCCTAAAACTTCCAGGCCGCACCGCCCAGGTACAGCGGCTCGAATTCGCCGTCTTTAAAGGCGCCGTCCGCATCGAACAGGTAGCTCGCCCCGCCGCCGGCGAAGACCGAGAACGAGTCGGTAAGCCGGAAACCCAGCGCCGCGCGGCCCTGCAGGGCCATTCTGTCGACACGGTCGCCTTCTCCCATCTTCGCGAACGCGCCGTTGTCCAGGTACATATAGCCCGCGTCAGCGTCCAGATAGAAGCGCGAGACCGGTACCCGCACGCCTAAATAAAAGGCGCCGGCCGCGGACTTCTCGCGATCGTCCTCGCGGTCCAGGTTGTACCCGCCGACCGACAGCATGGTGTACACGTAGCCGGCCCGTATGCGCACGCCCGCGTTCGCCGCCGTCAGGCTGCTCGCGTAGGCCACCGCCTCGATGTCCCCGTTGCCGGATATATTGACGATCCCGATCGGCACTCCGTGCATGGTCTTCGAGATGTTCACTATGCCCAGCTGCACGCCCTTCACCTCGCCGGCGACGTTCACCACGCCGAGCTGCATTCCGCGCGTGTCACCTGAAATATTGACCGGCGCGGCCTGGAAGCCCTTCGTCGTTCCCTTCACCACGTTCACCACTCCCGCTCCCTGCGCGCCGTACATATCGCCCTCGACCCAGTTGAACAGCCCGCTCCCCTGGGCGCCGTAGAGACCGGTGCCGATAACGCTTCCCAGCCCGGCGCCGGCGGCGCCCTTAACGTTCCCGCCCGTGTAGGACAGCAGGCATGAACCCTGGAAACCGGTCATGTCGCGTCAGACGATGGAGAGGCCGTAGGAAAGATCGGCCCCTTTCACCTCGCCGATACGCCCGTACGCCAGCGTGAAGTTCGCGTAGGTAAAATCGTCCCTGGACTTGTTGGTGCTGACGGGATAGAACGCCTGCACCGTGAAATAGTGGCTGTCGGTTTTCGCCGTTTCGCCCTCACCCTCGGCGGCAAAGGCCGCGCTCGAGAGTGCCGCCGCGAGCAGTGTCGCGATGTACATCTTTTTCATATCATCCTCCGAAATTCTTACGGATCCGCCGCGCCTCCCATGCCGGAACGCACGACAATTCCCGTATAATCGATTCATGGCATGCGTCGGTACTCTTGATTGCCAGAGTCGCACGTCCGATCGCATATGAGTGAAACACCGGAGGAAGGTAAAAGTGTTACCCGCGAAGGGAAAAAAGTGGATTAGAACTCGAAAGCCGCGCCGGCAAGGAAGAGCGGTCTGTACGCGCCCTCGCCGATTTTACCGTAATCCCAGAGATACACGGCGCCCCCGCCCGCAAAGAGCGAAAAGCCTCCGCCGAAGGAAATCCCCGCGCACAGCCGCGCCTGTATCGCCATCTGGTCGTTCGAGGCGATTTCCGAATACAGCGGATCGTTGTCCAGATGGACGAAGCCCGCGTCACCGTCGATGAACCAGCGGTCGCGCGGTATGCGAAAACCGTAAAAGAACTGCGCGGCGACGCTCTTTTTTATGCCGTCGTCGGCCTCGCGATTGACGCCTCCCGCCGCGAGTATGGAATAGAAACGGCCCGAACGGAAGCGCACGCCGGCGTTGACGGCCGTCAGGCTGCTCCACCAGACGACCGGCCCCAGGCCGCCGTTCTTCGAGATGTTCACCAGACCTATCGGCACGCCCTTCATCTCGCCGGCGACATTCACCACGCCGAGCTGCGCGCCGCGGACCTCCTTCGCCACGTTCACCACGCCCGTCTGGAGGCCCGTGAAATCGTCCGATACGTTCACCACGCCCAGCTGCGCGCCGCGGCTTTTCCCCGCAACGTTGACGACCGAAATCTGCGCGCCGTCCATGGCACCGCCTGCCGTGTTGACCACGGAGGCTATCTGGCAGCCGCTCACGTCGCCCCGCACAACATTGACGACACCCGATCCTTGAAATCCGCTCATGTTCCCGCCTGTGTAATTGAGCCCCGTCGCGAGCTGGGTATAGGCGGTGTTTCCCTTCACCCAGTTGACACCGGAAGCCGCCTGCACCGCGCGCGCGTCGCCCGCGGCGTAATTGAGAAAATAGGCCATCTGTACGCCCGTCACGTCACCCAGCACGTAGTTGCCCAGGCCGTAGAGCTGCACACCCCGCACATCCTCCTCGACGATGGCGATACCCAGACCGGCATCCGCTCCAGACAGGCGCGAGGAGTAACTTCCGAAGAGCCCCAGTGAAAAGCGACGGATGGTCTTTTCGTTACCCTTTTTAAGGGGAACGAGAGAGAAGCTGTACGGTATGACGCGGTACCCGGAATCGTCCGGTTCGATTTCATCCCTGCCGCCGCGCGCAATGGCGTATTCCCTCCCGCTCTCGGAGAACATTTCTTCCCGCACCGTGGAGCGCGCGTTCTTACGGACCGCCACCTCGGCCTGGAAGAGTCGCCCCTCGTTCTCCCTGAGGACCGTGTATCTTCCCTCGTCGAGCGCCAGCGTGAGAGAGCGCCCGGCGTGCTTGGTGATCTCCGCCACCAGCGCTCCCTTAGCGTCGCGGATGGAGAGCCTGCCACGCACCGGCCGGTCGATGGATAGAAAAGAGCTGCGGCCGCGGATGTCGGTTATCACCACGTCGCCTGTTCCGGTCATGCTGATATGGTAGTTCGGATGCTGGGGCCCCGCGTAGGTCTTCTCC
>CAZEAH010000127.1:0-7572 GCA_964510075.1 uncultured Leptospirales bacterium
TGCAAGGGCTGTTCGAAAACAGGCCGTTTATGCCTCAATGTGCTGAATAGTTACTATGAAGCTTTGTATTTTGGGGCATAAAAAAAGGCGAGAGAACATTCTCTCGCCTTCGTGCGTTTATTACGTTTGATCGCCTTACAGCTTCTTTGCAACTATCGTGATCTTGTTTGGATACGTCTCCTTGATCTCGATCTCGAAACCGAGCGCCTGCGATTTCGCGTTGAGCTCCTGCGCCAGGTCGTCGGTCTTTCCGGCGAATTCCACCTCGACCTTCGCCGCGCGCCCCGCCTGGCCGCGCGAGTACACCTTCTTGACTCCGCGCACGCGGTTCTGCACCTCGTTGCGGAACTTGGTGAGCTCGGTGAAGTCGAGACCGGTAATGGTGAGCATGATCATTCGGCCGGTCGCCGACTGGAGGAACTTGCGGGTGATCTGGTTCATGAAGGGACCGGACTGGAACTTGCCCGTATCCTCGTCGGTTTTGCCGAGTACGCGTTTGAGACAGTTCTGTATGGCGGCCTTTGACGCGGTGTCGCCGTCTATGTGCACGCCGGGCGCGTTGGCGCTCGTTGTCGCGAGGATGGCACCGGTGTACATGTCGATCGCCTTGATATTGACGATGGCCTGCTTGGATTTCATGTTCTTGGAATACGCCGCTATGGCCCCGCTCTGGTCGCTGGTCTTCACCTCGCCGACGATGACGACCTCGGCGCCGGCAGTGTCCATCAGGAAGTCCTGAACCGCTCCTTTCACCTGGCCGGCCATTGCCTGCTGCATCTTGGCGGCGTCGCGCCGCATGAGCTGCTGGGTGGTGGCCGCGTCCACGAACTCGAAGCCGGCGTTACCCATTATCTCCATCATGGTGAGCTCGGTGACGGTGAAGCCGGGCATGTTCTGTTTTCCCTCGAAGGTCTCGCGTATCAGCACCATGAATTTGGGGCGGCCGTAGTTTTTAAGGGTGGCCTCGATGGTATCGTTGACCGCCTGGGGATAGACCTCGCCGTAGATGGTTATCACGAACGAGCCTTCCTGAGCGCCCTCCTTGAGGACCTTCCAGTTGCGGACCATGCCGCTGGTCTTGGCCTCGACTATGGACGAAACGAGGGCAAAATCCTCGACCACCGAGGTGCCCGATACGAAGGTGCCGAGCTTGCTTCCGACGAGCTTGTTCATGGCGTCGTCGATGGCCCTGTCGCGGGCAAGCGCCTGGTCGCCGTCGAAGATCTGGGCGTAGCCGGTGGCCTCGCCGCAGAGTTCGCAGCCCTTGCTCGATTTTCCGGGTTCGCCCTTTACCTGTTTTTTGGAGCCGCCGCCGCATGACACCGCCGCCGCGAGAAAAACAAGCGCGACGAACAACACGAGCCTGTTGCTTTTCATGAATAGTACTCCTGGGAATAGATTTGATTCTGTCGTCGTTCGATACCGCAAGTCCTCCGCAGAAACCGGAGGCGAGACATGTCGAAATGATACTGATTTTTAACGGGCTCGTCAAACCATTTTTGCCCTTCGCGGCCCCGCGCCGGACGTGAACGGCGGACTGAAGTCGGACGGGCGCGCGCTTTTTTTATTGCAATGCCCCTCGTTGTCGGTATTCTGGGGACGCCCCGATGCTCCGGGCACGTCGTTCCCCCCGACGGGAGGAGTTGATGGAAAAGGATTATTTACAATCGCTGAAGGTCGAAATAAGCCGGTCGTTCAAGCTGGTTCCGTACGAGCGTATGGCGTTTCACCGCCTGCTTGGGATAGTCCGCTCGGAGAACGGAACAAGGATCCTTCTGAGGGAGCTCGAGCATGAACCGCACATTCGCGAGAGCGCGCTTCTGGTTCTAAAAGATTTCGACCGGCCGGAGGTTGGTCCCGCGCTTATGGATTTTATAAACGGCGGAGAAACCTCGGTTACGGAAAAACTGTGTGCGCTCGAGAACATCGAGAGGTTCGGCTCCCCCGAGTCGCTCGATTCCGTAATCACTTTCATCGAAAAGTACGAGAAGGATTCAACCCAGATTGAGGCGGTGGAGAAGGCGTTCTCGATTCTTCGTATTCACGGCGCGCAGTCTCAGGAGGTCGCAGGATTCATCAGGAAGATCGCGACCGACCGCGAGAAGAACGTCGCGCTGCGCTGTTTCGCGATAGAGGCGCTCTCCGCCTTCAAGGACGTCTCGCTCTTCGAGGAGTTCCTCAGGGAAAAGAATGAGGCCGTCTCGTGCAGCGTGTACAATTCGCTCGCCATGCTAAGCGATACCATTATGAAGGAGGCCGAGGCCGGCCGGGGGCAAGAAGACGTTTCGTACACCTACGCCCCCGAATTCGAAGACAGGCTGATTCTCAACGTGCGGGTACTGCTCGGCAAAATGACTTCCCAGTTCGATTCGTATTCCAGAAGGGTACGGACCGCTTTTATCAACGCGATGATATGCGCAAACCACCGGGAGTTTCTTATATACACAATGAAGGCGCTCACCTCGGACGACAGGGAGCTCATGGATATGGTCCTGCGCCTTCTGTATTCATCATCACAAAAACTGCGTGATCCCGACAAACTTTTCCGTAATCTGCTCGCCCTGTCCGTGGAGGACGAGCGTGAAAACGAGATGATTGTTGCCATCTTCGAGCGGTTTTTCATCAACCTGAAGGAAAACAGAATTAACAATCTGTTAAGAGACAAGCTGTTCAACTATATAACCGTCACGCTCGAAACATATTTCGAGACATACCGCAAGGAGTTTATGGTGACGGAAGTCGCGGAAAAGGATTTTCCGGAGAGTTTTCGGATTCTTCGTCGGTTCATTCTAGACCACTTCACTCCCGAAATGAAGAAAAAGATCGTCCATTTTCTCCGCAACGTGGACAGGACGATGATACAGGAACTGATTAAAGACCTCGCGGATGCGCTTCCGTACATCAGGAAGGAGGATACCGGCAGACTCGAAGTTCTTATCGAGATTCTGTACGATGTCGACCGAAAGTCGAGAGAGAACTCCGCGCTGCGCATCGAGGGCATCAATTTCGAAAAGCGATACCTGCGCAATCGAATAGCGCGCCTGTGTGAGATCATTGCCCGCCTGAAAATAGAGGAGGCCGCCTCGACGCTCGTTAAAATCTTCAACTACGTGAAGAAATACCCCGACGAAGACATCTCCTCGGCAGTCTCCAAGTGTCTTTCTATGCTGAATTATTCGTACATGCTCGGGGAGCTCGAGGTCCAGCTCACCACCGGGGACGCCGAGGATCAGACAAAGGCTATCCGTCTGCTGTCGCTCTTCGCGGACCAGCGCTCGCTTAACATCCTCCTCGATTTCCTGCGTGATCGTATAGCGCTCGATTCGGAGGACTTGGAGCAGACACTCGCCATTTTTCTCCGCAGGGACATTGCGGGCAACGTTGCGGCCAATACCGTGTTCAAACAGGTCGCCGAGAACAACGGCAATGCCGATATCTCGCGCCTGGCGGTTCTCTGCATCGGCAAAGGCGGGTTCGAGGCTGACATAGAGTATCTCAACGATCGCTTTGCCGCGTCGAGTTCAAACGATTACAAGGAGGCGGTTGTCCAGGCTATCGGATATATCGTCTTCAACAACAGCTCGGTAAACCGCCGGCAGGTGATCAAATACCTTCTGGAATACCTGAAGGACTCGGCGATAAAAGTCAGGATCTATTCATGCGCTCTCCTGGTGAGCCTGGGCAACAAGGACGCCATGAGATCTCTGCGCGACATGATGGTCATCAAGAACAGACACATCCAGCGCGAGATACTCGCCGCCATCGGCGTCCAGCGCTCGCCGGAGTTCGCGTATTTCCTTATTTCGCTCCTTAAGGAGGAGTACGGAATATCGCATGACATTCTACGGGCGATCGCACTGCTTCCGGCCAACGAGCTGCAGGAAATCGATCATTTCATCGTGAACATCTTCAAGAAATACGAGGGGGGCATTCCGGATTCAACGGAGCGCGGGGAGGTTGCGCAGCGCCGTCATACCGGATCGCTGTCAAGAGATTCTCTTCCCGCGAAGACTTACATAAACGTCGAGATGCCGGGATACCGCAACCTCGCCGGACGCCTGAATCTTGTTGACATAATGATCGGAAACAGGCTTACGGAGAGTCTGGTGACGTCTGCGATCACCTCGCTGAAGGGATTTGTTTCGCAGATGATAGAGGGCAGAGTCGTGGCGGTGTTCGATGATGCCGACTCTGCCGCGCAAGCGGGGCTTCGCATAAGGGAAAATATCAACAAATTCAACGAGCTCAGGATTCCCCGACACAGGCTGCGTCTGAATATACACATTATAACAGCGGGGCTGACGATTCTGAACGGCGAGGTGATCGACCTTCCCGAGCACACGCTGGAGCGGGCTCGGCGGCTGTTCGCAACCAACCGCCTGATCGCCGACGGCCCCACGGTTGAGCGAATGGGCAAGACATTTCATTGCACGCCCTTTGCCGAGGTCACGTCAGACGGAGGGGCGTATCCCGTACGCTTCTTCGAGCTATTAAGCCCCGTCAATTTCTCCGATCTTGCCGAATCGATGATAACCGAGCTGATCCGAAGGGACCAGGAGCGGCTCATGGCGCAGATGCAGATTGAAGTTGAACTGCGCAAGAGAAAGCACGAACAGAAAACGGGCAGCGCGGTCGAATACGCGCAGGCGATGGACGATGTCGGCCGCGTCCTCCGCGAGGATCTCGCCGAAATCGTTAAATACATACAGAAACGATCGACGGACAGGGAGCTTATCTCCACCGTCGAGAGGATGGTATCGAACGTCAACAAGCGCTACCTCGCCGAGACGACCCGGATAATAATGCGCTAGGAGTGTGCGATGCGTTTCCCCACCTTCGGTTTCATGATGGTTCTGGTGATGTTCGTTTCCTGGGAGGTGGTTTCTGCGCAGGAAACCGGCGACGGCGAGAATGAGACTCCCCCGCAGAAAACGAGCATCTTTTCCTACGAGGAGCCCGTGCGCAAGGAGCCCGAAGAAAGGCGCTGGTTTCTTATGCTGTCCGGCTTGTATGAGCGCAAGACAGGGAATACCGATACGCTGAAGACCAACGGTCAGGTCGATCTCGTATTCGACGATAACATATCTGAATTCCGCGTCGGAGGTCGAATTTTTTACGGAGAGAACGCCGGCGAGGTTAATGAGCACAGGGCCACCGGCGTGATAAAGTACGACCATTATTTTCTACCGCGCCTGGAGCTTTTCATTTTCTCTCAATCGGACTACAATGTCCCGGCGAAACTCTCTTTCCGGAACAACAGCGGTGCCGGCGTGAAGCTCGCTTTTTTCAGAAACGCATTCTGGAAGATGGACGCGAGCGGCGCCCCGGTGTACCAGTATGAGGATTATGAGACCAGAGAGAACACGGATGAATTCCGCTGGTCATTCCGTTATCGAGTGAACCTCACTCCCTTTAGTCCGATAACCCTTTCGCTGGCGGCTTTCTATATACCGAGAATGGCGGGCTGGCGGGATTATCGTTCGGTGCTTGACGCGGTGCTGGCCGTATCGATCACAAAGCTTGTGGCGCTGAAAGCGGGTTTTCTGCGCAACTACAACCGTAACGCCCTGCCGGGAACCAGAAAACTCGACGACACGGCCTATGCTCAGGTCGCCGTCACGCTCTAAGTCCGGCTTCCGCCGTTCATCGCTCGATAAAACGCCGCGACATCTCCATCTTGTGTCTGATTATAAAGGTCGAGGTGGTAAGAAAGAACCGGTCCCCGCGGTGCTTCAGAAGTTCTTCGTACTGCTCGAAGGCGGTCTGATAATCCCGCAGGCGGTACGCCGACTCGGCATGGTAATAATGCAGCGACTTATCGTACTCGCCCGATGTATCGATAGATTTGATCTGAACGATCGCCTTGAAATACTCCCCGCGTTCGAAGTGGATCTTGGCACGCCCGAGCAGACCGTTAGGGTAACGGGGGCTCTGGCTGAGTGACTTCTCGTAAAACTTTGCCGCCATCTCGAGCTGTTTCCGTCTGTAATAAATATCCCCGGTTCGAATATATGCCTCGAGTTCGCGCGGATTTCTTCGAAGCGCGGATGTGTAATAGTGCATGGCCAGGTTGTCGCGGCCCGTCCGTTCATGAATAAAACCGATATGGAGATAGGTCTTTGAGTACTCGGGCAGCAGTTGAAGCGCCTTATTGAGATGAACAAGGGCGGCCGCGGTATCCTGCAGGTGGATGCGGCACAGCCCGAGGTTATATCGAAACGGCAGGAAGAGAGATGCGCGGACAAGCCCCGATTCGAGAATAGCGGCGGCCTCCGCGTAGTTTCCGTCTCTCATCATTTCCGCTGCCCTGTTGTTGGTGACGGCCGCCTGACTTGACCCCGTGCAGTACAGTATGTCGTCCTTTGAATATATCTCCTCCTTCGCCATCATGTTCACGGAGTCACGTCTTGCCTCATCCAGCAGGCGTATGAGGCGGTCTCCATTCGAAAAAGCGGGAATCGTCATGGAAGAAGTCCCGCCAAGTATTAAGGTTGAGAACGCGAGCACGAACAGGACGTGACGGAGCGGGAGATTGCGCGAGGCGACCGGATGCTCGTTTGCCGGACGCACGACCGAACCTCGCTCAGTAGAGATGACATGCCACGCGCGCGTCCGCGCACGGCCTCATCGCCGGGTATTCGCTTCTGCAGATCTCCATTACACGCGGGCACCGCGGATGGAAATAACAGCCGCCGGGAGGATTTTCAGGAGACGGTATCTCGCCACGGAGCACTGTAAAACCGTGTTTGACGGGTTTTTTTTCGGGAATGGATGCGAGAAGGCTCTGCGTATACGGATGGAGGGGTTTCTTATACAGACCGGCTTTCGGGCTCTCCTCTATTATCCTCCCCAGGTACATCACCGCGATTGTGTCGCTGATGTGTTCGACGACCGAAAGGTCGTGCGCCACGAAGAGAAAGGTGAGGTTGAGACGGTCGCGGAGATCCGCGAGCAGATTGAGTATCTGCGCCTGTATCGAAACATCGAGCGCGGAGACTGGCTCGTCGAGAATTATAAATCCGGGGTTAAGGGCTATCGCGCGGGCGATGCCTATGCGCTGACGCTGCCCCCCGCTGAACTCGTGAGGATAACGGTCCGCATGCTCTTCCGAGAGTCCCACCAGATCGAGGAGCTCGGCTATTCTTTCCCTTACTTCGTTTTTTGAAAGCGCGGTATGGATTTTCAGCGGTTCGCCGATTATCTTGCCGATCGTCATCCGCGGATTCAGGGAGCCGTAGGGATCCTGGAAAACTATCTGCATGGTGCCGCGAAAACGACGGAGCTCTTCCCGTCCCAGATCCGAAACGCATGTTCCGCCGATCGATATCCTGCCCGAGTCAGGTTCGATCAGACGGAGGATCGATCTCGCAACGGTGGTTTTGCCGCTCCCGCTTTCGCCGACAAGGCCAAGGCAGTGCCCCTGTGAGATGGAGAAGCTTACGTCGTCGACGGCGCGTACTATCCCCGGCTTCTGGAAAAGGCCTTTGCTGCGGACGGTGAAGAATTTTTTCAGGCCGTGCACCTCCACCATCCGGCGAGCATCGGCGGCGGGAGTCATCTTAGGCATTGAGC
>CAZEAH010000128.1:0-7556 GCA_964510075.1 uncultured Leptospirales bacterium
GGTTACGATTTCTGATATTGCTAAAAGTTTTAATTTTTAGAGGTTCCCATAAATATACAAATAATTATTGAAATAAAGAAGCGGAATCACATGCTGACCCTCGACGGGTGCCGCGCCCCTGTTCCGGCAACGATGAATCCTGAGGACGACAATGATCGACGTGCTCTCCACTAAAACCAAATCAATTCTGATCAACAGCGGCGTGTGTGTAGCCTTGTTCGCCGTGATTCTTGCGCTTTATTATTTCTTTCCCGTATGGTACGTGTATCTGATATCCGAAGACACGCCCGCCGAGTACGCCACCACGACCGCCTACCTGGCGGGCTGTTGTATGATGGCGTGGGCGATGATACGGAACAGGGAAGCGCGTACGATGATAAACGTGCTGCTGCTTCTCTTCATGTTTTTCGTCGGCATGGAGGAGATAAGCTGGGGGCAGCGCATCATCGGCATCGAAACCACCGATTTTTTCATGGAGCACAATCACCAGCGCGAATTCAACCTGCACAACCTGAGCTTCGTCAAATATACCAAAATGCTTTTCCACAACGGGGTGCTCGTGTGGCTCCTGCTGTCGTGGATTCCCTGGCGGAAGCTCGGAATACTCGGACGCCTGCTCGAATGGCTGAAGGTGCCGAAGATACCGCCCTTTACGGCCCCGTATTTCATACTGGCGCTCGTTTTCGCGTATTTCGGTATCATCCCGAAATCGGAGGAATTCAACGAGCTCATCTTCGCGTACGGCTTCGCGTTCCTCTCGCTCGACATTTATTATGATACGGGACCCGCGGCGGATCGTGACCGGTTGCATATCCTCCCCGCCTGGCTTCTTACGGGCGCCGTTGTGGCGAGCGCGCTTTTTCTCTCGGTCCGATGGCCCTGGCCCGATGTGCTGAGCTCCCGCATGAACCTCTTCGCCGTAAAGGAGTACCCGCGGCGCGGACTGGATGTCCAGGCCGAAAAGGTTTTTGAATACCTGGTCGCCACGCCGGAGCTTCGCAACCCGGATACGCTGTACAATTACGCGGCCTATCTGCGTAAGAAGGGCGATGAGGGGCGAGCCCGATCGCTGATTTCCATGGCGATACGGGAAAAGGAACAGCGGATAGCGGGCGGCAGGGAGAACGGCACCGCCTATTATCGCATGGCCAACTTCTACGCCTCGCTGTCCAGGCGCGCCGAGGAGCAGCGCTCGCTTCAGAAGGCGATAGAACTGTATATCAGGGAAATCGGTGATTTGAATGAGGATATCCGTTCCGGGAGGGTGATTAAAAAGCTCGCGGAAACCCGTCTCCGCTACGCGTACGATGAAATAGCCGACGCGTACGAGAGGACCGGGAGCAAGGAATCGGCGGCGAAATACCGCGCGCTCCTCGAGGGGCTCGGCGGCGTGCCGGGGAAGTAGCACACGGGACGGTCCGGGATGGAAACACGAAGGGAGCGGCCGACTCAGCCGAACTTGTCGAAGCGGATCATCCCCGGGTCCACCCCGAGGTCGTCGAGCATCTTCTGTACGGCGTCGAGCATCATGGGCGGCCCGCAGAGGTAGTATTCGATCTCATCGGGCGCGGGGTGCTTCTTCAAATAGTTTTCGTATACCGCCTGGTGTATGAATCCCCTGTTGCCCTTCCAGTTGTCCTCCGGGAGCGGCTCCGAAAGGGCGATGTTGAACGAAAAGTTTTTAAATTTCTTCTCTATCGCCCTGAACTCGTCCTCATAAAAGATCTCGCGCTTCGACCGCGCGCCGTACCAGTAATTGACCCGCCGCTTCGTCTTCTCCGTATGGAATAAATGGAAGATGTGTGAGCGCAGCGGCGCCATGCCCGCGCCGCCGCCGATGTACATCATCTCGCGTTCGGTGTCCTGTATGAAGAACTCGCCGAAAGGGCCGGAGATCGAAACCATGTCGCCGGGTTTGCGGCTGAAAATGTACGACGAGCCGATACCCGGGGGCAGGTCGCTGAAATGTTTGCGCTTGAAGTCCCATGGGGGTGTGGCGATGCGGACGTTGAGCTTGATGAGGTTCCCCTCGGCGGGGTGATTGGCCATGGAATAGGCACGCGTGTCCGGGGACGTGTTCTTCGCGGTAAAGTCGAAGATGTCCAGGCGCTTCCAGTCGTCGATGTACTCCGACTCCACCTCGATGTTCTTCGCGAAGTCGATCGCGTACGGCGGGATGTCGATCTGTATGTAGCCTCCGGGCCTGAAGTCGAGCGTCTCTCCCTCGGGGAGGCGCACCACGAACTCCTTGATGAACGTGGCCACGTTGTCGTTCGATACCACCGCGCAGTCCCATTTCTTGATCGAGAAAATCTCCTCGGGAACGCGGACGGCCATGTCGCTCCGCACCTTGACCTGGCACGAAAGCCGCCAGTGCCGTTTCTCCATGGCGCGCGTGATGTGCGCCGTCTCCGTGGGGAGTATGTCGCCGCCGCCCTCCGTAACCTGGCACTTGCAGGTGCCGCAGGTACCCTTGCCGCCGCATGCCGAGGGCAGGAGTATGCCCTGTTGCGAGAGTACGGTGAGCAGGGACTTGCCCGGCTGCGCCTCGAAGGCTTTTTCCGCGTCATCATTTATGACGATGCGAGCGGCCCCCTTGGGCGCAAGGCGCGATTCGGCCGCGATGATGACCAGGCCGAGCGCGAGGATGATGAAAGAAAACGCCGCGACTCCCGTTACGATGACGATCATATCAGTGCCCCAGGCTGATTCCGGAGAATATCATGAACGCCATGGCCATGAGGCCCGTGACGAGCATGGTGATGCCCAGCCCCCGCATGGCGGAGGGAATGTTCGAGTAGCGCAGCTTCCAGCGGATGGCCGCCATGCTCACGATGGCCATGAGCCAGCCGATCCCGGAGCTGAAGCCGAAGACCGCGGTTTCGGCGAGCGTGAGCCGGCGCTCCACCATGAAGAGCGAAACCCCGAGGATCGCGCAGTTGACCGTTATGAGCGGAAGGTAAATGCCGAGCGCGCTGTAGAGCGTGGAGGAGAATTTCTCTATCGCCATCTCCACCACCTGGACGAGAGCGGCGATGACGGCGATAAACGAGATGAACACAAGGAAGCTGAGGTCAACCTCGCGCAGGCGCGGGTCCAGCCATGCGAGCGCCCCCTCGCGGAGCACGTACTCGTGGAGTATCCAGTTGACCGGGGCGGTAATGGACAGCACGAAAATGACGGCCACGCCCAGGCCGAAGGAAGTCGACATTTTTTTCGAAAGGGCCAGGAAGGAGCACATCCCCAGAAAGTAGGCGAGAAGGATGTTCTCGGTGAATATGGCGCGGATTCCTATATTGATCAGTTCCATTGTCGTCTACTCCTCGCGGTATCCGGAGATGGTGCGCTGCAGCCATATTATCAGGGCGAGGATGATGAACGCCCCCGGGGCGAGCACCATGAGGCCGTTGTTCTCGTAGCCCGCGGCGTAGAGCGATTCGGGGAGCACCTGGTAGCCGAGTATTTTCCCGAAACCGAAGAGCTCGCGGAAAAAGCCGACTATGAAAAGGATGAGCGCGTAGCCCAGGCCGTTCCCCAGCCCGTCGACAAGCGATGGAACGGGGCGGTTCCCCATGGAGAAGGCCTCGATGCGTCCCAGCACGATGCAGTTGGTGATGATAAGACCCACGAAAACCGACAGCTGCTTGGACATCTGGTAGGCGTAGGCCTTCAGGATCTGGTCTACCAGTATGACGAGAGAGGCCACAACCGTCATCTCGACGATGATGCGCACCTTCTGCGGGATGTACTCGCGCATGAACGAGGTGATGAGGTTGGAGAAGGCCACAACGGCGATGACGGCAAGACCCATCACGATCGAGGGCTTGAGCTGGGATGTGACGGCGAGCGCCGAGCATATGCCGAGCACCTGTGTGGTGATGGGATTGTTTTCGTTTAACGGCGAGAGGAATATCTTTTTATCGACGGCCATGGCCGGAACCTCCGCGTCGAATCATGGTGAAATAGGGTTCGTACATCGAGAGGCTTTTCATTAAAAGCCCGGTAACCCCCTTCGTGGTGAGGGTCGCGCCGCTGATGCCGTCCACCTGGTGGACTGCGAGCGGCGATGACGGGTCGACCTTTCCCTTCAGCACGGTGATTGAGACAAGAGTCCCTTTCGCGTCCAGTATCTTCTTGCCCTTGAACTCTTCCTGGAACCAGCGCGACTGTATCTCGGCGCCGAGGCCGGGCGTTTCCCCCTGCCGGTAGAAGGTGAGTCCCTTTACGGTATTGAGGTCGGGTTCGAGCGCGAGATACCCGTACAGCGAGGACCAGAGTCCCTTGCCGTAGATGGGAATGCAATAGGCGGTAACGATGTCCTTTCCTTTCATCGTATCGACGCGCAGGAATACGGGGTAGCGGCGTTTCTCCACCGGCTTTTCGGCCTCGCGCGCCGGGTCGATCAGCTCGGGACGCGTATCCGGTTCGTTCACGGCTGCGCCGCGGTGGTCGAGCAGGAGAGCGCGCATGTGCTCCTCGTAGTAGAGGTGCACGTCGGCGCAGACGCCCGCGTCCATCTCGCGTCGGTGTTCGTCGGCGTCCGCGTAGCATTCCATGAAGCCCGCGGCGATGAGAATATTGCGTTTCATATCCGCCTGCTGGAGGAGGTCCTGCCGGTCCTTCAGCAATTGCGCCGCGAGGGCGAGCAGAAGCGACACGATGAGCGCCACCGCGGTCAGAAAAATCAGTGTATACGCGTTACCCTGCCGCACGGCGCACCCTCCGACGCATATTGAGTCGCACCACCGTGTAGTCGATGAGCGGCGCGAAAAGGTTCATGAACAGTATGGCGAGCATCATCCCCTCGGGATAGGCCGGGTTGAGCGTGCGGACCATGACGGTGAGCACGCCGATCAGAAAGCCGTACACGTACTTGCCGGCGTTCGTGCCCGCGGCCGAGACCGGGTCGGTCGCCATGAAGACCGCGCCGAAGGCGAAGCCGCCCATCACGAAGTGATAGTGGGCGGGAAGCGCCAGCACGCTCGCGGGCGACGGGGCGAAGGCGTTGCAGACGAGCGCCATCGCCGCGCCCCCGGCGAAGACCGAAACCATGATCCGCCAGCTCCCGACGCCGGTGGCGCCGATCAGTATCGCGCCGATCAGTATCGCTATCACGCTCGTCTCGCCGATGCTTCCCGGCTCGAGGCCGGTGAACATCCTCCAGAAATCGAAACCGTGGGCGGACAGGTGCGCGATGATCCCGCCCTTCGGCTCGATGCCCAGGTGCAACGGCGTGGCCATGGTGTAGGCGTCGACCACCGTGCCGCCGGTAAGCGTCCATACCCCGGCGCCGGATATGGACTTCGGATAGGCGAAGAAGAGAAACGCGCGGCTTACCAGCGCCGGGTTGAAGATGTTCATGCCCGTTCCGCCGAAAAGCTCCTTCCCAAGCACCACGCCGAAGCTCACCGCGAGGGCGAGCTGCCACAGCGGAATGGTCGGCGGCATTATGAGGGGGATGAGCGCGCCCGTCACAAAAAAGCCCTCGTTTATTTCCTCGCCGCGCACGAGCGCGAAGAGCACCTCCCAGAAGCCGCCCACCGCGAAGGTGACCGCGTAGAGCGGAACAACCACCCACAGCCCCTTGAGGAGGCACTCCAGATAGCCGGCCGCGATTCCCGCCGAGGCGTAGAACTGGTATCCGACGTTGTAGGTGCCGAAGGCCATGCTGGGGAAGAGCGCAATGACCACGATCATCATCATGCGCTTGAGATCGTACGCGTCGCGGATATGGGCGCCGCCGGCCGTGCGCACCGGCAATCGGAAAAAGAATGTTTCGGCCGCGTCCACGAGCGGCCAGAGGCGTTCAAAACGCCCCCCCTTCTCGAACGCGGACCGTAGCGTGCCGTGGGGTTTCATACCGTCTCCCGAGTTTCCCTGAGCATGAGGTCTATTCCGTCGCGTATAATTCGCTGGATGTCGGTCTTAGAGGGACAGGCGTATTCGCACAGCGCGAAATCCTCCGGAGCGACCTCGAGTATGCCGAGTTTTTCCATCTCTTCTATGTCGCCGGCCAGTATGGATTTTAATAGAAAGGAGGGGAGAATGTCCATCGGGAGCAGTCGATCGTAGATGCCCGTGGCGACAAAGGCCCGCACGCTCCCGTTGCGGTTGGAGTCGATGGCAAAGCGCCGCCGCGGCATGATTCTCGAAACGAACGACGCGGAGACGCTTTCCAGCGAAAATCCCGGGGCGAGCCAGCCGAGGAAGACGCTCTTTCGCGCCTCCGGGATCAGCGTAACCAGCGTGTCGGCGAAGCCGAGGAACCCGTCCGCGCCGGCGTTTCGGCCCGTGAGGACGTAGCCCGAAATACAGCGCACCGGTCCCGCCCCCTCAGAAGGTTCCGCAAATGACGCGAGCGCCGCACCCGTGACGGTTCGCACATGGCGCCTGCGCGCAGCGGCGCTTCCGGCCACGGCGACGGTCACATCGAACGAGGGGGCGCCGGTGATGAAGTACCGCCCGATGAGAATGACGCCCTGTGCGGTGCAGTGCCATACGATGTCGTTCACCCCGTTTACGGGCGCGACGTGATGGATATGCACGCCGACATTGCCCGCGGGGTGCGGCCCTTCGAAATGATGGATTTCCGCGTTTTTGGTGTCGGCAAGGAAGGAATGTCCTTTCGGCTTTCCGTCAACGCACAGGTGCACTTTCCCGCTCGTGAGGGACGCCAGCACGTCGATGCCGCGCTGGAATTCCCGTTCGTGGCCCCGCACAATGAGCTCCTGGTCGGGGGCGAGCGGCGAGGTGTCCATGGCCGTTACGAAGATATCGCGCGGTTGGACCAGCGGATCGGCGACCGTGCCAAAGGGGCGCTGGCGGATGAGGGGGAAGAGCCCGGTGGCGCAGAGCGCGGCGATGATGCCGTCCCGCGCCGAAGGACCTATGCGTTTCGGCGGCGCCGGCAGAGTCGCCGAATGCTGTTTCCCGTCAGTCCGGATGATGACCGCCTCGAGGGTCCTTCGCTCGCCGCGGCGGACCTCGGCCACCGTGCCGCTCGCGGGGGACGTTACCACCAGCGATTCCCTCCGTCTGTCGCGCCAGAGCGGCGTGCCGGTCTTTACTCTCTCGCCGCCCTCCACAAGCGGTTTGGGCGTCATGCCGTAGAAGTCAACTGTGTACAGCCCGACGGCATCGGGAAACGGGGCGCGTTCGAGGAGCTTTTCGGCCTCGCCCGCGATTCGGATGTCGTAGCCTTTCTTGAGCCTGTAGTATGCCATACCGATTCAGCCGGTGCCGTAAGTATTATGCCGTCCGACGGATAACGCAAGTCGCATACCAGCCCGCCGGGACCTATTTCGGATCTTCGCAGTTATTCCGCCGCGCCGCGACGCAGCGGGCGCACGGGCCGGAAGCGCCCGGTTCGAGCCCGCATGTCTTTTCCGTCCGGCCGTCCCGCCCGCGCGCGTGGACCAGGGCCATGACCGCCATGAAGAACGCGACAAATGCGAACGCGAGAAGTGCGGAGGCCATTGTTGTTCCCCGGTGTACGAAAGTGACGGTTTACACCGCCCGCCCCGGTACGGGTGGCTGCAACAAGTGCGCCGGCATTC
>CAZEAH010000129.1:0-7540 GCA_964510075.1 uncultured Leptospirales bacterium
GATCATGGGCGTAAGCGGAAAGGCGCCGGCGAGCTTCCGCACCCACGGCCTGGCACCCTCCAGAGAAAACCACACCTCGGAGAGGAACATCATCGGCCAGCTGAGAAGGTTCAGCACTCCTCCCGCGAACTCCTCGCTTGAGCTGCGCGAGGCCACAAGGAGGCCGAGCGCCACCATGCTGAACCCGCCGACCGCAAACACCAGGAAGATCGTCGCGTACGAACCCCTGCAGCTGAATCCGTACAGGAGGGCGCACCCCGCGTACACAATCGCCGTGGTGACCAGGATGAGGAACATGCGCGAGAGCACCTGCGCGGTGAGGAACTCGTGGGGGCGCACCGGAGGGACGCTCAAGCGCTTGAGCGCGCCGTTTTTCCTGTAGCGCACAACGGTATAGCCCACGCCGAAGAGCGCGCTGAACATTATATTCATGCCGAGGATGCCCGGAAAGAGCCACTCGACGTAATTGACCTCGCTTCCCTCGACGCTCTGGCGTTCGAAGCCGCCGGGCGAGGGCGCGTTCGCCGATGCAAGCAGACGTTCGCTGGCGTATCCCTTCGGCGAGGTGGAGCTCATCCAGTACCGTTTCGCGGAGGGCTGCACCAGCAGGTCGATGCGGTGATGGGTGAGCCTGGCCAGGCCCTGTTCGACGGTGTCGAATTCGACGAACTCGACGTACCTGGTTTTTCTGAATTCGACGAACTGCGCGGGAAGCGCGGCCCGGTCGTTTCCGGTATCGCGCACCACGCCGACCTTGTAGAGGCTCTGGGCGTTGCCGCCGAAGAGAAAGCTGTACCCGATAATGATGAGGAAGGGAAAGAGCAGGTTCCAGCCGAGCGCCGAGCGGTCGCGGTAGAACTCCTTGTTGCGCGCGACGAAGAGCATCCATATCCGTTTCCACATGGTCGGCGCTCCTCAGCTTCGCAACTGCGAACCGGTGAGCTTGAGGAACAG
This sequence comes from uncultured Leptospirales bacterium, assembly GCA_964510075.1. Classification (GTDB taxonomy): domain Bacteria; phylum Spirochaetota; class UBA4802; order UBA4802; family UBA5368; genus MVZN01. The sequence continues at coordinate 955 of CAZEAH010000129.1, forward strand.
GTCCTCCAGATTCTGGGAGCGCACGCTCATCCCCGAGAGGTCGACGCCGCGCTCCACGAGCGCGTGGATACAGGCGTTCAGGGATTCGGTCTGTATCTCGATGCCGTCCTCCACCTCGTACCAGCGGCAGGCGATGCCCCGCAGGCTTCCGGTATCGAGCCCGGCCGGGAGCAGGATGGAGGCCCCCTTGCAGTGGATGGCCAGGAGTTCTTCCGGGGGGCCCATCGCGATCACCCTCCCGTGGTCCATAATGGCGATGACATCGCAGAGGATCTGCGCCTCCTCCATGTAGTGTGTCGTGAGGACGATGGTCTTGTTCTCGGAGCGTATACGCGAAACAATCTCCCAGAGATGGCGGCGCGCCTGCGGGTCGAGGCCGGTTGTGGGCTCGTCGAGAAAGACGAGCGCGGGGTCGTTGGCGAGCGCCATGGCCAGGAGCAGCCTCTGCCGCTGTCCCCCCGAGATCTTGCGGTTGTCGCGGTCGAGGATTTCGCCGAGCCGGCAGATCTCCACCAGGTAATCGAGATCGGCCTTTTTGTCGTAGAGGCTGCGGAAGAGCTCCAGCGTTTCCCGCACGCTGAGGTACTGTGGGAGTTCGGTGTTCTGGAACTGGATGCCGACCTCCTGGCGGAAATCGGCCGTGCGGGGCGCGCCTCTGTAAAGAACCTCGCCCGCCGTGGGGTCAAGGATGCCCTCTATGACCTCTATCGTGGTGGTCTTCCCCGCTCCGTTGGGCCCGAGAAGCCCGAAACAAATTCCCCGCCGTATCGCGAAACTCACGTCGTCCACGGCCCGGACCTCGGGAAAATCCTTCACAAGGCCGCGCACCTCTATCACCGGCGCCGGGCGTTCACCCCCCATGGCTCCTCTCCTCGAGGCGCTTTCGGAGCCGCTCGGAGACGACCATAAGCGTGTTTTTAAAGAGCTTCGCCTGCGCCTCGACGGGAAGCGTGGCGATCTTTTTCTCGTCGATCGCCAGAAGAACCACATCACCGTTCGCTTCCATTGTTGCGGAACGCGCCTCTCCGGAGAGCGCGCCCATTTCCCCGAAACACTCGCCGGAGCGGACCACATCTATTATACGGCCGTCCTTTTTGACCCTGACCGACCCGGACACGATTATATACAGCTCGGTCCCGTTCGAGTTCTCCCTGAATATCACGTCACCGTCCTTATGGGACTTGCTGGTACAGCGCTTCAGGAAATCCATCATTTCCTCCTCGCGGAAGGCGTGGAAGAAGCGGCTGTTGGCGGTGAGCGCCTTGATGATCTTGTCGATATCCATTTTGTTGTTGCGCTATGCTGCGCTATCCGGCCATGATATGCAAGACATTTTCCTGGCACGGAGGGGGCGATGGCGCCGGTCGATTACATGAAGGCGATAGCCTGCGTTACGAAGGCGTTCGACGGAAAACGCGACGTGGAGATAAAGGCCGCGCACAAGACCGTCGATATTTTCGAGGTCAGCATGCAGATGGACGGCGGAACCATCACCTACACACTGCGCTCCGGCGACCGTACGCTCGACCTCGTCATAGCGCGGAGTCATTTCGATTCTATTAAATTCGATCGCTGGGTCGCGCGCCTGGAGTTCGAACTGGAGCAGGCCCTGCTCGCCAACATCAGACTCGAGGTAAAGGAATCCTCGGCGGACTACACCATAACCATTTCGAACTGACACACCCTCACTACCCGGTGGCCACCTCTTTCCCGTTGAGCACCACGCTGTACGAAAGCGGACATACGCGCTTCACCATGATCGCGACGCTGCAATAGGTTTCCTGCGACAGCCTGACGGCCTTTACGAGCCTGTCCGGCTCCGTTTTGCCGGTCAGCTCGTAGACCAGATGCACCGAGGTGAACACCTTCGGGTCGGAATCCGCGACCTCGGCGGAAACGCTCATCGAAAAGCTTTCCGGCATGGCGGCGCGCATCCTGCGAAGTATGTGTACCACGTCCACGCCCGTGCATCCGGCGATCGACTGGAGAAAGACCTGCTTCGGCGTCGGGCCTGTGTTATCGCCGCCCAGTTCGGGGTCGGCGGTATCCATCACCACCCGCGTTTCGTTGTTCTCGTTCGAGCCTTCAAACCGCGTATTTCCCTTCCATTCGACAAAGACCCGCATGGCTCCTCCGTTCGGCACAGATTGATCCGGCGCAACGCGTACCCTGGGCCATTACCCGAGAGCTGCACCTCTAAACCGCACCGGCATGAGCTGCATGCCGCGTTTTAAGCCGGCGATACGCGGTACAGTTAAGCGCGTTTCCGGACGGAACAACAACATTTTTTTGACGTCCGCGCCCGCGCTCCGTATCTTTCATAATCGCCGCGTGAATCAGCGTATTCCCGGCGATGTAATCGGATAATACACGGTGGAGGAAGGACATGAAAAAGAACATGGGAACCATCGACAGGGTGCTGCGCGTAACGGTCGCTCTTGTAATAGGGATACTCTATATGACGGGCCAGATAAGCGGCCTCGCCGCGGTCGTGCTCGGGGTGATAGCGGTGATATTCGTGCTGACAAGCCTCGTTTCGACCTGCCCGCTGTACGTGCCGCTCGGCATCACCACACGGAAGGAATAGGAGCGGGTATTTTCTATTGACAGAGGCGGTCCGGCGCTTTCATGGTGTGTCCGGAGAGGAGACGCCATGGAATTCAGCGAGAAACGGCCGCTCTATATGCTCGAGGAGCTGGCGGCCATACTGCGCGCCGAAAACGGCTGCGCGTGGGACAGGGAACAGACCTCGCGGACGCTGAAACCCTATCTCATCGAGGAGGCATACGAGGTCTACGAGGCGATCGACAGCGGCGACCAGGAGAATCTGCGCGAGGAGCTGGGCGATCTGCTTTACCAGGTCTATGCGCACGCCCAGATCGCGCGCGAGGAGAACAGGTTCACTATCGACGATGTCGCGCGCGGCATCGTCGAAAAGCTCGTGTACCGGCACCCTCACGTGTTCGGCGGAGAGAAGGCGTCCGACGCGAACGAGGTCATTGAACGATGGGAGAGGATCAAGAAAAAGGAAAAGGCGCACCGCGAGTCCATCCTCGACGGAGTGCCCCCGCACCTGCCCTCCCTGCTCAAGGCATACCGGGTGCAGCAGAAGGTCTCGCGGGTGGGATTCGACTGGGAGAAGACCGAGGACGTAATCGCAAAGCTCGATGAGGAGATCGCCGAGTTCAAGGAAGCGCTCTCGTCCGGAACCGATGGAAACGGGGCCGACCGTATGGAAGACGAGATGGGCGACATCCTGTTCACCATGGTGAACATCGCGCGCTTTCTCGGCATCAACGCCGAGGACGCGCTCAACCGCACCGTCAAGAAATTTATGGACCGTTTCCGGACCGTCGAAAAAGAGGCCGCCGCGCGGGGAAGCACACTCGAGGATATGTCTCCCGCGGAACTTGACGGGCTGTGGGAGGCCGCGAAGCTCCGCTAGGTACGGCAGACGGCCTCACGTTACCGACGCAACTCCCTCAGCCTGCGGTACAGCCCGTCCATCTCCGCGTCGGAAATCACCCTGCCCGCATACCGGTACTCTCCTATCTCCCCGCGGAGTTCCTCGACGCCCCGCGTCGGAACCCCGATCTCGGCGCTTTTCGTTTCTTCATTAATTATGCGCTCGGCGATTTTCAAAAAGCCCGCCGCGTCCCTGCGCCGCGCGGCGTTGGCCAGATCGACAAAGAGGTCCCTCGCCCGCGCCGGGGCGGGAGCGGAAGGCTCGACGACAGCGACCGGCACGGCCTCGCCTAAAGCGCGCTCCTTGCGTCTCCACCACGCCAGCGCGCCGACCCCTCCCGCCGCCATGAGTACGATCAGCAGAACGAGCAATGGATCGAACTCCGGCGCCCGCATTTTTGATTCTTCGTCGCCGGCGGCCGTCCCTCTGCGCACTTTGCCGCCGGGCGCGACCTCCAGCCGGATATCCGCGGTTCGCGCGGTCCCGTAACGCCCCGAGGCGGGGCTGTAGAAGGAGATCTCCGGGCCCGGCAGAACGAACGAGCCCGCTTTCTCCGGCACGACCGTATAGACGAACTCGCGCTCCCCCCCGAGCGTTCCGTCGACCACCGAAAGCCGGAGTTTCCCTTCGCCGCCCAACACCGCGAGACCCGGAACGTTTGGAAATACCGGCACGCTCATGGATACCAGGTTCCCTTTTCCGGCAACTTTAATAGTTATGCGATATTCAGTAAAGACCGCGGCATTTCCTTCGGCGGCCTCCGCCTTCAGCGTGAACTCACCGACGTCCCCTTTGAATCCCGGGGGCCTGCCGCCGGCGGGAAGCGGCGCGACCGAAACCGGCACCGTGTCGAAACCGACGCGGCGTGTCGTTGGAACAATAAACGGGAAAAACGATTCCGGATCCGACTCCGCCACGGTAACGTTCACCGAGCCCCCTCCAAGGAGAAAGCGGCCGGTCTCGAGCGGGACGGCGGCGAACGTGGCAAGGTGCGATCTGACCAGCTCGCCTCCGCCGGCCTTCACGGTCTCATCGGGCAGGCTTTCATCGACCTGCCTGAGCAGAAAACCCTTTACGGCCGGCATCGCCTCGAACACGGGCGCACGGGTGAATTCTGCGCCCGTATGGACGAGATAATACCGCAGCAGGACCGGTTCTCCGGCAACGACGGCGTTTTTCGACGCGAGCACCTGTCCGCCGACCATGCCGCCCGGGCGCGGAGAGCGCACGCTTCCGGCAACCGCCTGGAAACGTACGGGCCCGGTTGCGAATGTCTCCGAACCGCGCCTGAGGGTGATGGGAGGGATGGTGAAACTCCCGGCACGGTGCGCAATCACCCTGTAGGTGAGCGCCGTCTCCGAGCGGCCCCGCCCATTGATAAACTGGAAGCTCCGTCTCGTGCCGGAATATTCGATCGAGAGCCCCTCGACCTCGGGGATCGACACCGGCTCCGGCGCATCGCCGCCGTCCGTCCTGATCGAAAGCGCGGCCGCCTCGCCCACACGCACGCGCGCTGGTTCGATCTCCGCGTTCGCCGAAAAAGCGAACGCCGACGATGTTAGAACACCCAGCGTTAACAATGACGCCGCCATAGCCCCCGCCGCGCGCCGCGCGCGTTCCGTCTTACCACTGCCTGTCGAGCTCACGCCTTCCGTCTCCCGTTCCCCGATACCTGCGCACCGGTTTGTTCTTCATCGATTCGAGCAGGCTTCGCGCCTGTTCGGGGCTTACGGCGCCTCCTTTATATGCCCGTTCACCCGGAGTGCGCCCCGCCTTATCGCTACGCGCATCGGCACCGGCGGCATCTCGTCCGCCGTCTTTTCCCTCCGTTCCGGCGCGCCTTCCGTCATCCTTTTCGTCTCGCCGCTCATCGCGGTTTGCCCGCATCAGATACTCGAGGTTTTTTTTAGCGGGGGCGTATTCCGGATCGATCTTCAGGGCGTCGATGTATGCACCCGCCGCGGCGCGATAATCCCCCTTTTTACAATACGCGTTTCCCGCATTGAAAAGCGCCTTTTTCTGCGTCTCGCCGTCGCCCGACCTGAGCGCTCCCCTGAAATGCTCCAGCGCTCCGTCGAGGTCTCCCTGCATATAGCGGGCGTCGCCGCTGTTGAAGCGCAGCCTGTCGCGGTCCTTTTCACGCGGCGCGTACCGCTCCGCCGCCCGGTACCGCTCCTCGGCCCCGCGGTAGTCCCCGCTCTCGTAGAGGCGGTTGCCCTCCCTGACCGCGTCCGCGAACGGATCGATCCACGAGACGAACATCAGGCACGCGAGGAGTGCGGCAATCGGGGCCGCCGGAATTCGAGGCGACCTCTCGCCGGAGGGAAAGCGTCGGCTCTCGGGTAGCATGATCTCGAGGGAGAGGAGCAGAACGAGCACCAGCACAAAAAGCTGGTAGCGATCCACTCTTTCCTTAACGACGCGGCTTCCGTGGGCAAGCCTCTCCTGCTCACCCGCGAGCCGTATGATCCGGTACACGTCGGAGAGGTCGGCGCTTATGTCCAGATGTTCTCCGCCGGTCTCCCTGGCGATGCGCTCGAGCACGGCCGTATCCACGGCGCTCTTAACCGCCTCGCCGTCGCCAGCGCGCATGTATTCGTCGGCGTGCTCGTCGAGCGGCACCGCCGCACCGGCGGCCGTTCCGATGGCTACGGTGTGTACCGCAACGCCGAGCTCCCGCAGGCGGCGTGCGGCCTGCCCGGCGCGTCCCTCATGGTCCTCCCCGTCCGTAAGAAGAACAAGCATTCTGGTCGTCATGCGCTTCTTTTTAAAAACCTTTTCGGCCTCATCAAGCGCGCGCCCCAGGTCCGTGCCCTGGCGGCGGACCGAGTCGGCGCCGGCGGAATCGAGGAACATCATGAACGCGCCGATGTCCTCCGTAAGCGGACACTGCAGAAACGCGTCCCCGGCGAAGACGACCATGCCGACCCTGCCGACCTCCGGAGAGGAGGCCGCAAGGCGTATGGCCTCTTTTGCCCGCGCGAGCCGCGACGGCCGCACGTCGCGCGCCAGCATGCTCCTGGAAACGTCGAGCGCGAACAGCACGTCGACCCCCTCGCTCTTCACCTCGCGCGCCGTCTCGCCCCAGCGCGGCCTGAGCACGGCCACGCAGAACAGGAC
>CAZEAH010000130.1:0-7539 GCA_964510075.1 uncultured Leptospirales bacterium
ACGGCAGGCCTCTTTCCTGCGTGAAGTAGGTCGGCAGCCAGTTAAGAAGCCCGTGCGCGATCGCGTTATTGAGAATTCCCCCGAGGAGCGCGATCCAGAACGGAAGGCTGGAGAGAAAGGGTCTCACCTGGCCCCAGAAGCTTCCCCCGGGCGACGGTTCGTCTCCCTCCATTCCGGATTCAATATAGGAGATTTCAGATTGGGTTATCCGCGGATGCTTTCTGGGGGCATCGTATATATAACGCCATATAAGCGGGAGCGACACGACAAGGCCGATACCCCCCAGAATGACGAACATCGTACGCCATCCCGCCGCGTCGACGATCGGCACCAGAAAAATGGGCCCCAGAATTGAAGACACGAAGATGCCGACGACATATATACCGTTGCCGCGCGACCGCTCGTGCGCGGGGAACCATTCCTTGGTGAGCGTATTCATCATCGGGAAGTGAATACCTTCGCTCAGCCCCAGTAAAACACGGGTAATGATAAATGGAACAAACATCAGCCCGAGTAGGCCTCCTATGGCCGTGAAGGCAGACCAGAGAACGACGATACAGAGCAGGCTCTTTCTGGGCCCGAACTTTTCTCCCAGAGGGCTGATGAAGATATTGGCGAGGCCGTAGGCGATATAGAAAATGCTCATCAGCAGCCCGCCGAATTCCCCGGTCTGAGCCTTGGTCCACCCGTAATCTTCAGCGATCTTGGGCAAGGCGAGGTTGATGTTTCCGCGGTCGAGGTAGCCTATGAATACGGTCGCCATGAGGACCAGCGGAATCTGCCAGCGTACCCGTCCGACGCCGATACGACCGGATGAGACCTCGTGTGATGGTTCCATGGTTCCTCCGAAAATGGCCGTTGTGGGTATCGCGCACATGTCGGCGACATTCACTCACCACCTAACGGCCCGAGATGTGTGTTCCTTACGAACAATGTGAACTGATACCAATGGATAGTAAGAAGTGCTACTCTCTACTTATTGACATATAAAATTATCACTATTTTGTCAACTCATTATAGAATCGAATATGATTAAATTTTAAGGGGGAGGATGAGTGAAAAAGGATCGCCCGGCGGGAGCGGACCCGGACGACCCGTTAAATGCCCCGGGCGCCGGAGGGTGTCATGGGTTCACCACATGCCGGACCCGGGTATATGAATATTGATCATATAATGAATCATATTCATATAGTGGCAACTATTCAGTTATTCAGTACCTTGTCAATCAGTATTTTCCCGTTCATAATATAAGGCCTTCATGTGCGAAGCTCCGGAAGATCGCGGTAGAGCTCGAGCGACTGCGGATTGGCAAGCGCGTCGCGGTTCGTGACCGCTTTGCCCTCTATAATGTTCTTCACCGCCAGTTCTACCTTCTTCATGTTGATGGTGTAGGGGATGTCGCCGATGGCAATTATCTTTGCCGGGACATGGCGCGGCGTAGTGTTCTCGCGGATGGTCTTCTTTATGCGCGCCGTAAGCTCGTCGGTAAGGGCCCTCCCCTCCTTCAGCTTGACGAAGAGCACCACGCGCACGTCGTTCTCCCACGACTGCCCCACGACCAGGGAGTCCTGGATATCCTCGATCGTCTCCACCTGGCGGTAGATCTCGGCCGTACCGATGCGCACGCCGCCCGGATTGAGCGTGGCGTCGGACCTCCCGTAGATGACCACCCCGCCGTGTTCGGTTATCTCGATGAAGTCGCCGTGCCTCCAGACGCCGGGATAGACGTCGAAATAGGCCCTGTGGTATTTGGAGCCGTCCGGATCGTCCCAGAAATAGATGGGCATGGAGGGAAAGGGCGCCGTACAGACAAGCTCTCCCTTTTCGCCTACCACGGACCGCCCGTCCTCTCCGAACGCCTCGACCTTCATTCCGAGCCCCCTGCACTGAAGCTCCCCGCGATACACGGGCCCCATGGGGTTGCCCAGCGCAAAACAGCCGTTGATGTCGGTCCCTCCCGAAATCGAAGAGAGGCACAGGTCGCCCTTGATCTCGCGGTAGACGTAATCGAAGCCCTCGAGCGCGAGCGGCGATCCCGTGGACAACACGGCCTTGAGCGCCGAAAGGTCGAAGTCGCGCGCGGGACGTACGCCCTCCTTTTCGATCGCCGCGATGTAGCGGGCGCTGGTGCCGAAGACGCTGATCCGCTCCTCCTCCGCCATCCCGAAAAGCGCGGAAGGGCCGGGATGAAAAGGCGAGCCGTCGAACAATACGATCGTCGCGCCGATGGACAGCGAACACACGAGCCAGTTCCACATCATCCAGCCGCAGGTGGTAAAATAGAAGATGACGTCGTCCCGTTTCAGATCGGTATGCAGGCGGAGCTCCTTCATCTGGTGCAGGAGTATGCCGCCCGCGCCCTGCACCATGCACTTCGGCAGGCCCGTTGTGCCCGAGCTGTACATTATATACAGCGGATGCTCGAAAGGAAGCTGTTCAAAGACGATCGGCTCCCGGGATGCCGTGAAATCGGCATAGAGCACCGCGTTTGGAACGACGGATATATCGGGATTCTCGGCCGCGTAGGGCACAACAACGACCTTCTCTATAGAGGGCAGGCTTTCGAGTATGTGCCGCATTCTGTCGAGCGAATCAACGGTCTTGCCGTTGTAGAAATAACCGTCGGCGGTAAAGATGAGTCGCGGCCGTATCTGGCCGAAGCGGTCGAGGACCCCTTTTATGCCGAAGTCGGGCGAGCACGACGACCACAGCGCCCCGATGCTCGCGGCGGAGAGCATGGCCACCACGGTTTCGGGCATATTGGGCATAAATCCGGCGACCCGGTCCCCGGCGCGGATGCCCATGGCGCGCATGCCGGCGGCGCAGCGCTCCACCGCGGCGAAGAGCTCGGCATAGCTCATCTGCCTGCGGGTGCCGTTTTCGCTTCGAAACACCAGGGCGGCCTTTTCCGCGTCCTTATAGCGAAGCAGGTTCTCGGCGAAGTTGAGCCGGGCGCCCGGAAACCACTTCGCGCCGGGCATTTTATCGCCGTCGACGAGAATGTCATCGAAGCCGCGGAAATGGATAACATCCATGAATTCCCAGATGGAACGCCAGAAATCGGAAATTTCGTCTATCGACCACCGGTACAGCTCCGGGTAGCCGCTGAAGCTCTTCCTCCGCGTTTCATTTACGTATTTCATATATCGAAACATTTCGGTGGATTCTACCCGTTCCGCCGCGGGTTTCCAGAGCATCTCGCGCTTTTCCATCACCAACCTCCTCGCCTCCCGAGCGTCATTTCATCGGGGCATGCGCGTGCGCCGCCGCGCCCGCATACCCGGTACATATCACGCATGGCCGCGAAAGGCAACCGTATTATTATGCGCCGCGGGAACTGCCCGTCCGCTCGCGGTCAACTCCGGAGACACGCCTTCCAGCGCGGGCCGTCCCGGCGCATCACCACTCTCGTATGGTCGAAGACCACGTCCGGATCGGCGACCAGAAATCCGCCCGAGGCGTCGCAGAGGTTCGCCATCACAACGCGGTCTCTTTCGAATTGGACGAGCGCGAGCACACAGGGGACCGGGACGGGACTGTCCGGATTGAAGTGTATTGCGGTGCTCGCGAAGACCGTTCCCTCCTCGCCCTCGTCGCATCCGACGCGGTTGAGGAACACGTCCTTCTTGCGCGGAAAGGGGTCGCGATCGACGCCCTCGCGCGGCGTCGTCGAGAAGAGAACGACCGAGTTGACGCTGTCGATGCCTCCGTTCCCTCCCATAAGGGCGAGCGCCGGTGGAGGGCCGCCGGGTCCCCGGAGGGTGGCGCACAGGCCGTAGCGGCTTAAAACGTCGACCAGGCCCGTCGCGCCGGATATCATCATGGCCGCGCGGTAATTGAGCAGGCCGCCGCAATCGTTGACAGGAACACTTCGGCCGCCGATATCGATATGTCCCCCGGCGAGAGTTCGGGCGACATCCAGCGGGTCGATGCCGAAGTATCGGGCCGCCTGCATGGGGAGCATGTGGGTAAAGCAGTCGTAGATCCAGGCGTATTCAACCTCTCCGGGAAGGGCGATCGCGTCGGCGAACGCCTCCCGCGCGGCCATCCCCGCCGCGGAGGAGAGCCCTCCCTTGTGCACGCAGAACTCGCTGTGCAGCGCAAGGCCGGAACCGGCCAGGTACACGCGCGGCACGTCCGCGCGCAAAACCCCCTGTGACGACAGGAGCTCATAGCGGGCCTCGTCCATCACCAGCGTCGCGAATCCGTGGTCGGTCACCACCGCCGACATGGCCGGGCAGTAGGGGTCGGCGATGACGAGATTGAAATCCTCTTCCCGGAGCGCTTTCCCGTAGTTTACCGCGCGCGGCACGTCCGCCGCGCGTTCCCGGTAATACCGCGTGACTGCGCGCAGGTCCTCGCGCCTTACGCCGCTTTCGTACATGAAACGCCGCGCCATAAGCGCGTACAGGGCGATGAGGGAGGCGCCGCAGGGGGCCTCGTATTCCGGATGCGCCGCCGCGCGATTGGTCTGTCGCATGAGCTCGAGCGCGGGGTACGCAGAGCGGGGGATGTCGGCTCCGGCTATCAGCACGATAGCACCCGGATCGCGCCGGATTATCGCCGTCGCCTGATGGAGCGAGGCCCCCACCGAGGCGCCGCCCAGGTCGATGGTGTGTATCCGTACGCCCGTAAGGCCCAGGGAGCCGGCCCTGCGGCTCGCGTCGAAGAACACGTACTCGCCGGTCACTGGAGGGCCGAAGCTTATGAAATCGGTGATCACGTCATTAGCGCACTCGACGCGCATTTCGAGGAAATCGAACAAACGCCTGACGGCCATGCCGAGGAGCCCGTCGATCCTCTCCTGGGCGCTCAATGAGGCATATTCGCTTTTTTCGAAATCGTCGACAATGGAATCGGCGACGCCGAGGAGGATGGGATTCATCGCATTATCCATTTCAAATATTAATAGATATTTTATTTTATATGTATATTAGATGTCAAGTAATTCCGGGCAGGATGGGCCGCGGCATTCATAAAAAAAACCGCGGGATTGAAAAAAAATTCGATCATTTGATTCCGTTTTTCGTATATACAGTAGCAGGGTGTAGGGCCGCGAACGCCCTATCGCCATCGAGACCGACCGGAAGAGAGCGGCTCCGCATCGATATCACGGAAGGAAGTCATGATGAAACTACACACATCAACCGGCACATCGCACACCTTCTCCGCCAGGCTGGCACTGGTTGTCGCGGCCTGCCTGTTCGTAGCATCCGGTACCATGACCGCCTCCGCCATGCCGCCGCATCCGGACATGCTTAAAGATAATGCCATACGAAAAAAACTCCAGCTTCGCTCTTCTTCACGAACATTATCCGGCGCAAAAAGTATAAACTCCCCGCGTCGGGCCTTCCCGACCAGCGGCGCACGAAGGGTGCTCGTCCTGATGATCGGATATTCCGACCTGACATTCGACGGGGGAGACACCGCTGAATTCTACGAGAAGCTGCTTAACGGGGAGAACGACGAGGCGCTCAGCTTCAGAAAGTACTACCGTGACATGTCGGGCGGCCGCCTGGACATAGAGGTTACGGTTGTAAATACGGGTTCCGCGTCAGAGAATTTCGCCTATTACGGCGCAAACGATGGCGAAGGCTACGATGTACGGCCGGCCACGCTCGTCGGCGAGGCGATCGACAAAGCTGAAGCCGACGGTCTCGATTTCAGCCGGTTCGATAACGACGGCGACGGAGAGGTCGACGTTGTGATGCTCATCCATGCCGGGCGCGGAGAGGAGAGCGGCGCGGCCGATGATACCATCTGGTCGCACGCATGGAACCTCGACATCCGCCGGGCCGATTTCGGTGATGGTAGCGGTGCGCGTATCTACGATGGTGTAACCATCAACGAGTATACCATTCAGCCTGAATATTTCTTGAGTCCCGGGGATTCCACGATAGGCGTATTTACCCATGAGTTCGGACATGTGCTGGGGCTTCCCGACCTCTATGATACGACCTATCGGACCGACGGTGTGGGCACATGGAGCCTGATGGCGGCGGGCTCGTGGAACGGTCCCGGAAACGACGGCAGCGTTCCGGCTCCGCTGCTGGCATGGGAAAAGGCGCGTCTTGGATGGATCAGCCTTCGAAAAGCCGACTGGAAGACGCCGGCCATCCCTACCCCCTCTTTCCCCCCATCCCGCGTTCCAATGGCCATGCTTGTTCTTACATCTCTTATAGCCCTGTACGCTTCCGGAAGATATCGACAGCGCCGTATGGCCGCGTCGTTCGTCGCCTGTTCGCTCGCACTGGCATTCTCAACAATGATAAGTTGCGGCGGAGGCGGAGGCGGCGAAAGTGCAAACCCCCATGTGGTACTGGAGGACATAGACGAATCATCGACCGCGGCAAAGATATCACTGGGAGATCCGTATGGAGAACAGTACTACCTGGCGGAAATCAAATACCGTAAAGCCGGAACATGGAGCGGCCATCTCCCCGGGGACGGACTTCTCATAACGCATGTCGACGAGTACATCGTCGACGAACTCCTTCCATATAACCTCGTTAACTCGTACTCCGACCTCGTCGGCGGCCCTGTTCACGGCGTAGGCATAGTCGAGGCCGACGGGAGCGACGACCTTTTTGACGGAGCCGACGGAGACGCCGGCTCGTCGGGCGACCTGTTTTACGGCGGACACAATGACAGCCTGACGCCTCTTACCCGGCCGGGAAGCAAGTACAACCGTTATACAAGCACAAATATTTTTCCGCGCGACGCCGCGTCCCGCGTATACATCACCGGGATAAGCGCGGCGGGCACCGAAATGAGTTTTGACTGCGAGCGTAAATAAACCGCCATACGCATATTGGATTTTCGGCAATGTCCGACAACGCTCTGCGAGCCGCCTCCCCTCAGGCCGCCCCTTCCCCGCCTATCGCCGCGAGCTCGGCGTCGAAGCGAGCGGATCCTTCCTCGTGTTCGCGGGTAAGCGCGTCGAGCTCCTCGTACAATTCGTCGATGCGCTCCGCGCGGTCGTGCGCGGATTTGGAAATAGCGGCGATGAGCGCGCCGTCGCCCGCGTGCGACGCCTCGACGCAAGTCGGCCAGCAGGACATCGAGGGTAGGGCGCCAGTCGATGATCATCGGCGGCTGCTCTGCCCCGACGGATGGCGGGGCATGCCCATTCTGGCGGTTGCTCGTCGTCTGGCGTCTATTGTCCGCCATCCGCATAAGCTCGAAGGGGTAGGCATCTCTCACCGCCGGGTCGGCGAGCCACTCGAGGGCCATAGCCGCCTGCCCCTCGTAGGTTATGCGCTGGGGGAGGCCAAGGAGCGCAGCCACACCGTCGAAGAGGCTGCCGGCGCTGGTGGTAGGCACGGCGTTAACACCCCGCTCGATCATACGGCCAATCAGGCGGCGCTCGGTGGGCTGGAACGACCGCACCGGCTCCAGTGTGTCATAGTCGAAGGCGGCGGGGCCGTAGAGATCCCAGAGCAACGCCATCGCAACCCGGCGCGGCTCGCGCGCCGCGGCATCGCCGCCGGGGAGGCGGAAGGGCCGCAGATGGCCGGCCCGCTGCGAGTCGGCCAGGCC
>CAZEAH010000131.1:0-7523 GCA_964510075.1 uncultured Leptospirales bacterium
CGCCGCCTTCGAGGAGGCGATCGCGGTCGCGCTTGCGGAGAAAATAAGGGTCTTTACGTACGCGACGTCGCTCGGACATCCTCGAAGTCTTCTTTTCTACTATCCCACCGATATGTATGTGGACTCGGTCCCGTATCTTTCGGCCGTGCAGAAGACATCGATACGGGAGTGGATGGGGGACGGGCTGGTGCGACTGAGCGTGGGGCTTGAAGATGCCGGGGACCTCATGGAGGACCTTGACAGGGCGCTGAGAGCGCGAACATTCAAAAGCGTGGCCGCTCCGGCGGCGTACGCCATCCTGAAGCGGCTGGGCTCGAAAAAGTGATCAGTCGCGGAAATTGTAGTGCTTTCGAACGGGCTCCTTTATGTCCCATGTGCACGAGAGCCCGCGGGGGAAGGTAACAAAATCGCCTTTTCCGAATTCAACTTTTTTGCCGTCGGGAGTCTCGACGGTCACTCGTCCCTCGAGAAGGAAGCATTCTTCCGTGGAGTCGTAGCTCCAGTCGAAGCGTGAAACCTCTTTTTCCCAGATCGGCCAGGAGCGGACGCGCCTGCCGGTGATGAAGTCCTCGCCTGGTTTTTCGATTGTTATCTTCATGATAATCTCCATTAGTGCGTACTTCCTCGTTCCCGTTTATGACAGTCTTATCGACGGTTCGGAGTAATTCACTATTAAAACAGGATTCGATCATAGACTGGTTGTCAACCGAAAGATGAAAGGGTTGTTCACAATCGAACGTCGACCATTGCGTCAGCAGACCAGAACGCCCGTGAACGAATGCACTGTCGAAGATTGAAGACGATAAGTACTTTTATCTGCCTAAAATCGGGCCTAATGTTGAGATTATACATTCCGGTAATAATTACATTGACATTTAGTCCGTGATTATGCATATTTAACTCTTGAGGACACTCGCCAACGGCACGGAGATTCCCCGTGGTATAGATCTGCGTCGTGTTGCGGGTGACGGTGATCGCAATCATTACGCCTGTCGGGTTCTCGAAAAGTCACATACCAATGCATAGTTTATGCTGGCCCCATTTATGACCTTCGAAACCGCAACGGAGCGTTAAAAGAACAAGGACAAGGAAGAAGAACATGAAAAAGTACATCGTTCCAGCCGTATGCATGATAATCGGACTTACAGGCTGTTTTGCCACAACGCCGCCCCCGATAAAGGACACCCTGCTGATAGAAAAAACCGCGGCGGATGAAAACAAACTTGCGAAGATAGAAGACGAGATAGTGGCCATCAACCAGGAAAACAACAGAATCAAGGATTCGCTTAAGATAACGTCCCAAAAAGAGGTTATAAGCAGTAAGGAGATTACCAGCCTCGAGAAGGAAAAATCACTCCTCGAGGAGAAGAAGAAGCTCTATGTTATTTCCAACGATACAAAGGCACTTGCCGATGTCGAAAAGGCCATGGTGGACAACCAGCAGAAGATAAATCTTGAAAAAATAAACAGGGAGTACCTCCAGGCCCGCATGGACTACGAGAAATCCGCCATTGAACTGAAAGAGGCCGAGCTCGCGGCAAAGATCGCCGAGCTCAATTTCGAGAAAGCCAAGATCGCACGTGCGTATCAGGACAGGACAATGGGAGAGGCGCCGGTGGACCCCAAAACCGGAAAAAAGGACGACAAGGCCCGAATCGACGTTTCCGAGTACGAAAAATACCTCGACTCGAGGAAGGAAAAGGTAACTCAGACCAGGCAGTATCATCTGAAGATAACCGATACCTTCAAGGCGGCCGAATCGAAACGTAATGAATCCGGATACGGCAAATGACCTGACCAAACAACGGAGTGAAATATATGATTAAAAAATATGTGACCACTGTCGGCGTGATCGCGTCTGTCATGATCATTATGGCCGGAACCGCCCACGCCCAGCTGTTCAAGTGGACGAGCGACTACAAGAATCTTTACAACGAAAAGGTCGCGGTGGAGCTGGAGTTGAAGAGCGTACAGCGCCAGTTCGCGAACGAGAAATCAAATCTGGAGACCACCATTAAGGACCTCGAACGCCAGATAGAGCGGCTGAACGGCGAGCTCGAGTCATGCAAAAAGCAGAGGGAGAAGGACAATAGTCTCTGCGAGTCAAGAGTGAAGGAGCTTCAGGGGACCATCGACGCACTGCAGAAGAAAGGCAGCGACCGCGAAAAGGACCTCGTGGAGGAAAGCAAAAAAATGCAGTCGCGCTACGAAGCGGAGCTCGCGAAATTGCGTCAGGAGCTGCAGCAGGAACGAGAGCGGCGGATAAAGGAGCTCGATGAACTTCGGAAGTCGTACGAGGCGCGCATTGCGGACATGCGGGCCTCGATCTCGAACCTGAACGACGAGATGGCCGGGTTGAAGAAACTTACGAAGGCCCAGCAGGACGAACTTGACAGAATGAAAATGCAGGCCGACGAGCTCGAAAAGCAGCTGGCCGATGAAATACGGAAGGGCGAGATACGGCTGAAGCGTTTTCACGATAAGCTTGTTATCAATATCGACGACCGCATATCATTCGATTCAGGTTCCGCGGAGCTCAAAAAGGAGATACTCCCGGCACTCGGGAAAATTACCAGGATTCTCGGCGATTTCCCGGAGTATAACATCGTGGTCGAAGGTCATACGGACAATGTGCCCATACGGACCCGCCAGTTCAGGGACAACTGGCAGTTGTCCACGGAGAGGGCCCTCGCGGTGCTGAATTATGTGCTCAATCAGGACCGCAAACTGAATCAGGCGCGGTTTTCCGCGGCGGGGTACGCTGAATTCAATCCAATAGTATCAAACGACTCCGCGGCGAACCGGGCCCTGAACCGGAGGGTAGACATCGTCGTCATTCCAAGGGCCGGAAAGAAGTAATTCGGCGGAAACCAGGGATTACTGAACCAACGACCTCTCCCCGTAAGCGGGGAGGGGTTTCGTTTTATGGACGAATCGGCCTGAACGGGCTATTATAACAGCGGGTAGCTCACTCATGCGAACAATTAATTTTTACGTGTTTTTTTCAATTTTCCTCCTGGTGTACGGTCTTATCAATTACTATATTTTCCTTAAAGGCTGGCAGCTTATTCCCCGCGGCTCTATCGCGCGTCCGGTGTATGGTGTTCTGTTTGTCCTGGTGGCCGCGTCATATATCGGAGGAAGGCTGCTCGAACGATATACGGTCTGCGCTATCAGCGATGCGGCCATATTCACCGGTTCGTTCTGGTTCGCGGTAATGACATATCTTTTTTTCGGCTTCATCGCGGCGGATATACTGCTCGGGGTTGGACGATTGATTCCGACGGTTAATGATACTATTGTTTCCAGGAGGGAGATGATTCGTATCGCCGCGGCCTGTATCGTTGCGGTATCGGCAGTCATTACGGTCGGTCTCGGATATATCAACGCCGCCAAACCCAGAGTGCGCACGCTCGATATCGCCATCAACGGTAAAGCGATACCGCCCGAAGGCATACGTCTTGCGGTGGCGTCGGATATTCATCTGGGGGTAATAATCGGCAACTCGAGGCTTGAAAACATGGTGCGTGAGATCAACCGGATGTCGCCGGACGCGATACTGCTTGTCGGCGATATCCTCGACGAAGACCTCGCGCCCGTAATCGAACAGAATCTCGGAGAAACCCTGAAGGGCCTTCGCGCGAGGCACGGAGTGTACGCGGTTACGGGCAACCATGAGTACATTGGCGGAGTCGATGAAGCGGTAAAATACCTTGAAGAGCACGGCATACGAATGCTCCGCGACAGCGCGGTTCTTGTCAGCGATACGTTCTATGTAGTCGGACGAGAGGACCGGAGCGTCACCGCTTTCACCGGCAAGCTGAGGAAGGACCTGCACGAATTAGCCGCGCCCCTCGACAGGGGCAAACCGATGATTGTGCTCGATCATCAGCCTTTCAAGCTCGGAGAGGCGGAAATGAACGGGGTGGATCTGCAGATTTCCGGCCATACACATCACGGACAGCTGTGGCCGTTCAATTACATCACCGGCGCTGTTTACGAGCTGAGCCACGGCTACAAGAGGAAGGGGAACACGCACATATACGTTTCCAGCGGATTCGGCACCTGGGGACCGCCCGTACGGGTCGGCACCGTTCCGGAAATTATACAGGTTGTTATTCGTCCGGCGGCTAAGTGAAAACGGTAGCGAAGGCGTCAGAGTGAACATGGACTCCGGAAACATATCATTCCTGTGGGAGGGGCAGGAGCCGTCGGAAGAGGAGATACACCGCGCCAACGAGAACAGTCTCAGGCGCAGAAATAATTTCACCGTTGCCGCCGAGTATGTAGCTTCGGCCTTTTCATTGCTACCGGCGGTGCACAGGATTGTTTTATTCGGCTCGGTCGCGGCACCGCCCTATAAAGAAAGCTATTTTCGCGCCCATAATGAAAATACCGGTGTCGAGGTGTATCACATGTGCGCGGATATCGACCTTGCCGTCTGGATAGATGATATTCAATCAATCGGTGATCTTCGCGGAGCGAGGATAGACGCGCTTTCCCGACTGATGTCCGAAAAGGGTATCGGCGTGGCTCACCATCAGGTGGATGTCTTCCTCCTGGACAAAAGGGACGACCGATACCTCGGGCGACTGTGCATTTTCAGGAAATGTCCCGCGGGAAAATATGTATGCGGAGCCGAGGGATGCGGCAGTCCACGCTTCCTCCGTATACATAAGGGTTTTACTTTCATTATGTCGACGATGGAGTCGTCGTATCCGAAATGCCTGTATGCAAGGCGCGTTAGCGTATAAAAGGCCCGGCGCCATGAACAGGGACAAATACATTCCGGACAGGGCTGAAATCAGTTTGTGGTATTCAAGGCTCACAACGGCGTATGAGACGCCTCTTGCCGTCATCGCGGGTGATATAAAAAACGCACTGCTTGCGAAAGGACTTAACCCGACAATCAAATATCGCATCAAATCATTCGAGAGCTATTTCAACAAGCTTCTGAGAAGAATGCGGCAGAACGGCGGACACTGCGATTTGAAGGGTATTACCGACATTCTGGGGGTGCGGGTGATTTTCCCGTTTCTTGAGGAAATCGAAGCGGCGGAAAAGATACTGCGCGATTCGTTCAACATATCAGCCAGCGAACGGAAGGGCGTAAATCATTCGTTTCGGGAATTCGGTTACGAAGCCACTCATCTGATGCTGAATCTGGACGGGCGCTTGGTCGATCTGTCGGAAGACGAGAAGGTATCCTGCTGTGAAATTCAGTTGTCGACAATCCTGCAGGACGCATGGTCCGAGGTGGAGCATGAGCTCGTGTATAAGGCGGAATTCACCCCTTTCGATCTTCCGCTGAAACGGAAGCTCGCGGCGCTCAACGCAAACTTGACTCTGGCGGACATCATATTCCAGGAAATACGCGATTACCAGCGTTCCATGAAGAATGAGTTGCGTAAGCGAAGAGACGCATTGTACGACAGGACGGGAATAGACTCCGGCGCATCCTACCGTGCGCAAGACGCGTCTTCGATCAATCCGGTCCAAGGGCCCACGCCTTCCGAATCCATGCCGGAAGACACTATCGACAACATACTTCTTAAAGCAATAACAGCTCATAACGAAGGCCGCTATGAGGTTGCGGTCGAGCTCTATTCTCGTCTTCTCGATTCAGAAAGTTCGGAAAGCGTCAGGTCGATAATCCATAATCACAGGGGAATGGCATACCTTGCCCGGGGGGACTACGGAAAAGCCACCGAGGATTTCACAAGGGCAGTCAAGTTCGACCCCGCAAATTTCAGGGCCTTCAACAACAGGGGTTTGTGCAGAAGGTTGAGCGGCGAAATCGGAACGGCGATAGACGATTATACAATGTCCGTGTCGATAAATCCTTACCAGTCGGAATCATATTACGGCAGGGCGCTCGCATTGTACGAACTGGGTGATTATGCAAGAGCGGCTGAAGACTCCGCCTGTGCCCTGAATTTAAAACCGGACTCCGCCTCGATGCGCAGTTTTTACGAGATGGTCAGAAAAAAAATGTTCGAATGAACGGCTTCGATGCAGTTCCTTTTTCAGCTTGACAAAAGATATGCCCGAAAACTATGTAATTACGTTTGATTTCGCGTTCATCATGCCTTTGTAAGGATACGAGATGTTCACACAGAGAACATATTGCGTCGAAGTTGACGACTCACAGGCCGGCGTACGCGTACAGCTCGGCGGCTGGGTCGATAAGATGAGAGACCTGGGCGGGATCATTTTCATCGAATTGAGGGACGTGTCCGGCATCGTTCAGGTCGTAGTGGACTCGTCGAAGAATCCCGACGTCGCGTCAATAGCGGATTCGGTCCGTAATGAGTTCTGCCTCAGGGTGGAAGGTACGGTGCGGCGCCGTGCGGCCGAAACGGTGAATCCCGCCTTGAAGACCGGGACACTCGAGGTCGAGGCGGATACCATAGAGGTTCTCAATCCGTCATTGACCCCACCTTTCCCGCTGGATACGCGGAATTCGATAAACGAGGAACTCAGACTCCAGTATCGCTACCTCGATCTCAGACGCGAAGAGATGCGCGAAACCATACTCGCGCGGCATCGTGCGACCCAGGTAATTCGTAGCTACCTGTCGACGAACCGCTTTATCGAAATTGAAACCCCTATACTCAATAAATCGACACCGGAGGGCGCCAGGGATTTCCTGGTTCCAAGCCGCATCAACAGGGGAATGTTCTACGCACTTCCGCAATCGCCTCAGCTCTTCAAGCAGATCCTCATGGTTTCCGGTTTCGACCGGTATTTCCAGGTGGTCAAGTGTTTCCGCGACGAGGACCTGAGGAACGACCGTCAGCCTGAATTCACCCAGGTGGACATGGAGCTGTCTTTCGTTACCCGCGAAACGGTGATCCGGATTATAGAGGGTCTCGTAGCGGCGATAGTGAAAGAAACCATCGGTCTTGCGGTGGAGTTGCCATTCCCGCGAATGAGCTACGATGAAGCGATGGCGCGGTATGGAAAGGACGCCCCGGACACGCGGTTCGGACTCGAGCTTGCCGATTGCGGAACTATATTGAAGAATTCATCGTTCAACGTCTTCAATGCGGCCCTCGCATCGGGCGGCATAATAAAATGTCTGCCGGTCCAGGACGAAGGATCCATATCGCGCAAGATGATTGACGACTATACTGAGTACGTAAAGACATTCCGCGCCAAAGGCCTTCCGTATTTCAGGTATCGTGAAGGAGCATTTGAAGGCGGAATTTCCAAATTTTTAAGCGACACGGAACGAGCGGCCCTGTCGGAGAAGCTGGGATTGAAGGGAAGTATGCTGGTATTCTTCGCTTCAGACAGGGAAAACGTCGTAAACGATACCCTAGCGAACCTGAGGCTTAAAATCGGCAGGGACCTCAACCTGATCGACGAAAACAGGTTAGATTTCCTGTGGGTGCTCGATTTTCCGCTGTTGGAGTATGATGATGAAGAGCGCAGATATTACGCCAAACACCACATGTTCACGGCCCCCAAAGCGGAACATATTGGTTTGATTGACAGCCTCACCCCGGAAACGGTAAACG
>CAZEAH010000132.1:0-7501 GCA_964510075.1 uncultured Leptospirales bacterium
CGCCTTTTCGCCGCGGCGAAAGAGCCCAGGATGATGTGGACGGTGAAGGGCGGGCCGCATGTGGAGTGCTGGCAGATGGACCGCGAGAAGGCGGAGAGAACGGTGCGCGAATTTTTTGCTAAGAACCTTTGATAATACGTATCTGATATCGCGGGCCTGTACGAAATGAGCGAGCGGACATACAGCGTATCCGAGATCACCCGGATGCTCAAAAAGAGCATCGAGGGAAATCCGGAATATACCGGGGTATGGGTGAAGGGAGAGCTTTCCAATGTCACCTATCATTCCTCGGGGCACATCTATTTTACGCTGAAGGACGAACAGGCGGTGCTCTCCGCCGCCTTTTTCAAGTACGCAAATAAAAATCTCTCATTCAGGCTGGAAGAGGGCATGAGCGTGCTCGCGCTGGGGTCGCTTACGGTCTACGAGAAGCGCGGCAGTTATCAGTTCATTGTTTCGCAGATGCGGCTCGAGGGGATCGGCGAGCTGCTCAAGCGGATAGAGAAGCTCAAGAAGAGGCTGATGGACGAAGGAGCGTTTGATCCGTCGCGGAAAAAGGCCAAACCCTTCCTTCCCCGGCGCATCGGCGTGGTCACCTCCCCGACGGGGGCCGCAATCCGGGACATCATCAAGGTCGCGATGAGGCGCTTCCCGAACATTGAGATCGTGCTCGCGCCCGCCAGGGTGCAGGGCGCCGACGCAGCGGCCACGATCGTGCGGGCCCTCGACGAACTCAACAGGCCGGTGCACGGCATCGATCTGATAATCTGCGGCAGGGGGGGCGGTTCTTTCGAGGACCTCATGCCGTTCAACGAGGAGCCGGTCGTCCGGGCGGTTCTCGCCTCACGCGTGCCGGTCATCTCGGCGGTCGGCCATCAGGTCGATCATCCGCTGACGGACGACGCGGCCGATTACGCCGCGCCGACGCCGTCGGCCGCCGCCGAGATCGCGGTACCGGTAAAGAGCGAACTCATCGAGGAGATCGACTATCTTTCGATTCGAGCGGCAAACGCGCTGGTATCGAGGCTCACCGGCCTTGCCGAAAGGCTGGATGCGATCGCCGCGCTCCGCTGTTTCCGTAATCCGCGCGAGATTGTCGCGATGCGCGAGCTCTCGCTGGTGGACCTTGAGCAGAGAATGACCATGGCGCTCAAGGAGGGCATGTCCGCGGGGAGGGAACGCCTGCTCTCGCTCCCCGACCTGTATCGACTGTGGAAAAGCGAGGCGCGCTCGCGGCGTTCTCGCCTGGAATTGGCATGGGGGGCGATCGACAAGCTGTCGCCGATGGGAGTGCTCCGACGGGGGTATTCCCTCGCGACCGATGCCCGGGGACGCGTCATTAAAACCGTGAAGGCGGTCAAACCGGGGGATGCGATCGGCGTGATGGTGGCCGACGGCTCGATGGGCTGTACGATAAATACATTACGACGCGAGGTGCGCGGTGGAAAAGAAATCATCGGCAAAGACTAAGCCGAGCTTCGAGAAAGCCCTCGAGGAACTGGAAAAGATTGCAGAGCGGCTGGAGGACGGAAGCCTCGGTCTCGAGGAATCAATCGCGGAATTCGAACGCGGTACCAGGCTTGCCCGCTATTGCCGCGAGAAGCTCAATGAGGCCGAGCGCCGCATCGAGATACTGCAAAAGGGAGAAAACGGCTCCGTCGAGAGGAAAGCGGTCCGCGTGAAGCCGGACACCGGCGAGATCGACGACGACGAGGACATGCAGGGATCGCTCCTCTAGCGAGCATATCCCGACCAATCTGCCAGGAGAGGATGCAATGAGGTACATACCGGTCGTATGCCTTGCGGTGGTGCTGTTCGTTTCGTGCAAACCGGCCCAGACGGTTTCTTTCTGCGAAGGTATTAGCCCCGAGGGCAACGGGGTATCCTGCGGTCCCAGATTCACCACGGGCGAGGTTACACTGCTGGTGAGCCTGAAGAAGCGCTTCGAAGTCGACGCGCTGGGCGTGAAGATCCACGAACGGCAGGAAATGAAAGAAAAACTGGTGGATTCGTTTACCTTCAGTGTCGATCCGGAAAAACAGTCCGCGACGACCAACCTTTCGTTTTACAACGAGGGGACTTACAGGGTGACGGTGACCGGAAAGGAAAACGTCGTGCTGGGCGAGGCGGAAATCGAGGTGGTCGACACCTACTGATCCGCCTCCGGCGCCTTGCGGCGCTTCTCCTCGCGGTAATAATACAGGAGGAGAAGCGAAGCGCCGATGACGATAACAGCATCGGCCACGTTGAAGGCCGGCCAGCGGAACACCGCGTCGTCGCCGATATAGATGAAATCGACCACCCCTGGCCGTCCCGTCACACGGTCGAGAATATTGCCCACCGCCCCCGACATGACAAGCGCCATGGCACTGCAAAAGAGGGCCGTTTTCTGTTTCTCCAGCACGTAATACACAATGAGAAGCGCGAGAACCAGCGCCGAAACGACGAGAAAGAAAGACTGGTATCCCTGCAGAATCCCGAACAGGCCGCCGCGGTTGTAGAGCAGCGTAAGCTGGACGAAGCTCCCGAGCACGTCTATGCGCTCGTGAAGGCCGATGTGCCTGACCGCGAGCACCTTGGTCACGATATCAAGCGCGAGTGAAAAGGCGAAAATGCCTGCGGCGATGGCGTGTTTTCTCATCGATATCCCCGTTTGTATTTCAGGCGTTGTTTTCGAGTTTAAGGACGATCGCGGTACAGCGCGGGCAGAGATCCGGGTGCGCGCCGTCCGTCCCCAGCCGCAGCGAGTAATTCCAGCACCGCACGCACTTGGAGCCCGCGCTTTTAACGACCCGTATGGACGACACGTCGAAATCCTCCATGCCGGCTGTCTTTTCGTCGCGTACGGTCACCTCGGCCACCTGGAAAAACCTGCGGGCCTCATCACCCATTTCAGCGATCAGACGTCGGGTCTTATCGCTGGCGATGTACAGCTCGATGTCCGCCTCGAGGGAGGTGCCGATGATTTTTTCCTTTCTCTTCGTTTCCAGCGATTTGAGGACATCCTTCTTGATGTCGATTAGCGCGTCCATCTTTTCGGCGATGGCGGGATTGTAGAATTGCTCGTCGAGCCGGTGGTATTCCTGCGCGTGCACCGAGTCCGTCCTTCCGGAGAAGCGCCATACCTCTTCGGCGGTGAAGGAGAGAACCGGCGCCGCGAGGCGCGTGAGCGCCTGGCTGAGATGGAAGAGGGCCGTCTGGCTCGATCGACGGGGCACGGAGTCGACCGCCTCGATGTAGAGGATGTCTTTGGAGATGTCGAAATACAGCGACGAAAGCTCGACGGCGCAGAAGTTCAGTATTTTGCGGTAGACGAGGTGAAACTCGAACTTCTCGTAGTACCCGATCACCTGGCGCGAAAGCTCGTAGAGCTCGTGCAGTATCCATTTGTCGATGTCGAGGAGCTCGGCGTAGGGAAGCGCGCGCACGGGGTCGAAATCCGACAGGTTGCCGATGATGAACTTGAAGGTGTTCCGGATTTTCCGGTAGGAGTCCGCGATCTGATTCATCATGTCGTAGCCGATGCTCACGTCGTTGCGGTAGTCCTCGGACGAGACCCAGAGACGGAGTATGTCGGCGCCGAATTTTTCGATGAGTTTTGACGGAGGAATGACGTTCCCCATCGATTTGCTCATCGCCTTTCCCTGCTCGTCGAGGATGAAGCCGTGTGTGAGCACGGTTGCGTATGGGGCGCGTCCCCGGAGCGCGATGGCGGGCCACAGCGACGACTGGAACCATCCCCTGTGCTGGTCGCTCCCCTCCAGGTAGAGGTCCGAGGGCCACCGGTGGTCCTGCCACCTGTCGAGCACCGCATAATGCGAGACGCCCGAGTCGAACCACACGTCCAGTATGTCGTACTCTTTCTCGAATTCGGTTCCGCCGCACGAGCATTTGGTTCCCGGGGGGATGAGCTCGCCGATATCGTGCGTGTACCACGCGTCGATGCTCTTTTCGATAGAGAGTTTTGCGAAATAGTGGATACTCTCGGCGTTCATGAGGTTCGCGCGGCACTTCGCGCAGCGGAACGATGGGATCGGCACGCCCCAGGAGCGCTGTCGCGACAGGCACCAGTCGGGCCTGTTCTCGATCATGCCGCGGAAGCGGGATTCTCCCCAGGACGGGATCCATGTGGTTTCGTCCGTAGCCTTGAGGGCGGTCTTTCGGAGGTCGCGGTGGTCCACCATAAAAAACCACTGTTCGGTGGCGCGGAAGATGAGCGGCTCCTTGCACCGCCAGCAGTGCGGGTATGAGTGCTCGATCTCCGATGTGTGGACGAAGACGCCTTTCCTTTTAAGAAGCTCGATGACCATTGGGTTGGCGTCGAAAACGTTGACTCCCTTCATTTCGGGGAACTCGTCGGTAAACCTGCCCTGGTCGTCGACCGGGCAGTACACATCGAGCCCGCTCTCGATGCCGAGCAGGTAGTCTTCCATGCCGTGCCCGGGCGCGATATGGACGATGCCGCTGCCCTGGTCAAGTGTTACGAATCCGGCGAAGAGAACCTTCGACTGGCGGTCAATGAACGGGTGGCGGACCGACAGTTTCTCGATCTGTCCCCTGGTCACCGGAACGGCCTGGCCCTTCTCTATGCCCGTAATGTGCGCGACCGATTCCGCCAGGCCGTCCGCCATTATGTAATATTCGTCGCCCGAGCGGTACGCGGAGTAGGGGAAGTCGGGATGGAAGCACACGCCGAGGTTGGCGGGAAGCGTCCAGGGGGTGGTGGTCCATATGAGAATGAAGAGCCTGTTCGCGTCGACGCCGGGAATATCGACCGAAGCGGGGTCCACCGGAAACTTGACGAAAATGGAGGGTGATGAATGGTCATGATACTCCACTTCCGCCTCGGCAAGAGCCGTAACACAGGTGGGGCACCAGTAGATGGGCTTCTTTCCGCGCGTAATGAAGCCTTCCCGGTAGAGATCGCCGAAGATCTCGAGGATTCTCGCCTCGTACTCGGCCGACATGGTAAGATACGGATGCTCGTAATCGCCGAAAACGCCGAGGCGTTTGAATTCTTCCATCTGGATCGTGATGTATTTGGCGGCATATTCGCGGCAGCGTTTACGGATCTCGTTCTTGGGCATGGACGCCGCTTTGTCGCCGAGCTCGCGCGTCACCTGGAGCTCGATCGGAAGACCATGGCAGTCCCAGCCGGGGACATACGGCGCCTTGAATCCCATCATGGTTTTGTGCTTCACGATTATGTCTTTCAGTATCTTGTTGAGAGCGTGTCCCAGATGTATGTTGCCGTTGGCGTAAGGAGGGCCGTCGTGAAGAATGTACAGCGGTCTTCCCTCGCGGGCGGCGAGAAGGGTCGTGTAGATGTTCTCCTTTGACCACTGGGCAAGCATTTCGGGCTCGCGTTTGGGCAGGTTCGCCCGCATGGGGAAATCGGTGGTCGGCAGATTGACGGTTTTAGAATAATCCATGGTGTCCTCGCAGCTGCATGTAAATCCGGGCCTGTTGCGTATCGTGCGTACCTGGTGGGCACAGCCCCGCGGTGGTCGACTTTAGTGACAAGTGTAACGCGCTTTTCGTTTCGATCAAGGGATAACTCACGCGATTTACGGAAAGTTTGTCAATTGTATTTTATATGGATATATGTCCCCCAAGGCTGAATTAAGAATGAGGGTGACGTGCCCCGGGAGAGCGTTATTATAGGAGTGGCCTCCGCGCCCTTGAGGAGGGGCCCGTGATTTCGGGCTCGATAATACAATATTTTGCTTGCAATATACATTAAATAATAATATACGTATTTATATATACATATGATAGGCGGTGATGGATTATATAGTGGCCCTCTTTCCCGGTCTCCGTTGGGATCCGCAGGTCCCGGATAGCCGTTCTTCCATGCCGCATATCCAACGTACCATGCGCGGTAAAAGGAGGCAGCACCATGGAAAACAGATGGTATATAACCCAGCAGACGTTTCCGGCACTTCTAAATCGGAACGCCGTAAAATTCGGCCTTCGCCGGGCCCAGTGGTGGAAAAACGGGCCCGACAGCACGGCGTCTCTGACCTACGCGGAGCTCTGGATTCTGGTCCGCGAGATGGCCTCGGGCCTCATGGAACTTGGAATTCAGAAAGGGGACAGGGTGGCCGTAATGGCCCATACCTCGCCGGAGTGGGTGTGGGCGGACTATTCGGTACTCTGTGCCGCGGGTGTCACCGTGTGCGTGTATCCGACCCTCTCGGCGAAGGAGCTCGTGTTCATCGTGAATGATTCCGGATCGCGGATCCTGTACGTGCAGGACGAGGAGATGCTCGAGCGCGCACTGGGTGCCGCGGCCGAAATGCCCGGACTCGAGAAAATCGTCATTATGAAAGACGAATGCTCGCACGCGGACCCGCGCGTCATGGGACTCTCCGCTCTCCGCGCGCTCGGCGTGCGGCTTCTGGCCCGCGACAAGCTCGCCTACGAACGCCGGTGGCGGTCGGTCGAGCTGTTGGATCCCATGACCATCGTCTACACCTCGGGTACGACGGGCCGGCAGAAAGGCGCCGTGCATACGCACTTCAGCATCAACGCGGCATGCTGCCGCGACATGCGGCTGGTCCCCGAGTACCGGGAGGACGACGTCATGCTCTCGTTCCTGCCGCTTGCGCACACCTACGAGCGTGAGTGCGGACACGGAACGGCGATGCACGCGGCGGTCACCGTCGCCTACTCCTCTCCCATGACGCTCGTGGCGGACCTTCAGGTCTTCCGGCCGACCGTCTTCATGTCGGTACCCCGCATCTATGAACGCATTTATATGGCCATGCGGGACATGGCCTCACAGTCGCCGGTAAAGAAGAAGATTTTCGATTTCGCCATCCGCACCGGCCTGGCGCTCACCGAGGCGCGCGCAGACGCCGACGGTTTTATCGACATGTCCGAGGGGGTCGACTTCACGGCGGGTATCAGCCGCGGCCTTGTCTTTAAATACCGCCTGGTCGACAGACTCGTTTTCAGCAAGGTGCGCGAGAAGCTCGGCGGGCGTTTCCGCTTCGCATTCTCCGCGGCGGGAAGTCTTCCGGCCGACCTCTGCAAGGTCTTCATGGCGATGGGCGTGCGCATCTACGAGGGCTACGGCGCAACCGAAACCTGCAACACGGTGAACCTCAACCGTCCGAACCAGGTGCTGCCCGGCTACGTCGGCCCGGTATGCAACGGTGTGGAGGGCCGCATCGCTCCCGATGGGGAATGGCAGGTGCGCGGCGACAACATCATCACCCACTACTGGAACAACCCCGAGGCTACCAGGGAAGCCTTTACCGATGACGGCTTTTATAAGACGGGCGATATCGTGGTGATGGGGCCCGACGGATACATTAAGATCGTCGACCGTAAGAAGGGGATTATGGTACTCGACACGGGCAAGAACATCCCCGCGGCGAAGATCGAAAGCCTCTTCTCGGTCAGCCGCTGGGTGGATATCGTCGTGCCGATCGCCGACGAGAAGCCCTTCGTCTCGGCGCTTGTGGTGCCGAAATTCGACGCCTTCATCCAGCTT
>CAZEAH010000133.1:0-7476 GCA_964510075.1 uncultured Leptospirales bacterium
GACTATGCCGGCCAGTTCAATGTCAAATGACGCGGGCGACGGGTTTTCGAGCAGTAATATGATGACCGACGAGCGTACGAGGAAGGCCTTTGCGTTTTCAAGTATCGCCTGCGAGAGAAGCGACGCATCCTCCAGGTCGAGCCCCGGAGTGTCCGACAGCATGAACGACGCCTCCGCGTGGGTGACCCTGCACGACAGTATGTCGCTCGTGAGGCCCGGCATCGAATCGACGATCGCCTTTTTCTGTTTTATGAGCGCGTTGAAAAGCGTCGATTTGCCGACGTTCTGTCTGCCTATAATGGTGACGATCGGTAGCTGTTTCGCCATTGCGTGGACCTTTCCGCCTTCTCCGGGCAACAATAAGGGAGGCCGCGGAGCTTACAAGTAAATTAATTTATCATTCTCACCCGTCGGTGCCGGTCCCGGAAGAAATTAATTAACCGAAGCGTTGAATGCGCGCTTTCCCGCCGACGGCGAATGAAACGTGAGTGATATCCAGTGATAAGATTATAATAATATTTATTATATAAAACAGTTTTTTACTTGCAAAAAATAATAATGTGTTTATACTTCTTTCAATCAAGCATCCGCGACGCCCGACATCGTTAATTAATTGACATGATGTTCGCGGGTGCGCGGGGTTCCTGACCCCGATCATAAAAAATAAAAGGGGTGGTGCGATAAATGAAAGGAAAATCTGTAAAGCAGTTGACGGCGGAGGGAAAGAGGAGGGCTCTCAAGATCAGAAAGCTCGAGGGTGAGCTGAAGAAAGAAAAGGCAGCTCTTGCCAAAGCGCAGAAGGACCTGCTCTCGGCGAAGAAGGCCGAAGCCGCCGCGAAGAAGAAAAAAGCGGCGAAGAAACCCGCTAAGAAAGCCGTTAAAAAGTAAACCATACCCGAAAGAGAAGGAAGAACCAACGAGGGGAGAAACGAGGCTCCCCTTATTGTTTTGGGGCCGGTGCGGGCTGAACGGCCCCTGAAAATAGAGTGAAGTATTTTTCAGCGGAATTCGATAGATACTATAAGCACATAACCATATCGGCGGGCCCTTGAGGGATGAGGGCCGCACGGGGGATGGGTGTGCATCCCTGTTTGCGTGGAATTACCGGTTTCCTGCGGCGAGGACGGTCAAGGAGAGCGTAGTGGCGGACTTCAAGGAAAGAAAACCCCGGGCATTCGATGATATACGGACACTTCCCGAGATCCTCGAGATGCTGAAGATCCAGTTCCACGGTAAAAAGCTCAATATCAAGTACTCCATCGACAGGATGGAGGCCAGAATCAACGAGTATCTCGAGGACAATACCGTGATGCTCGTAACCGACCAGGAATACACTCCGGAGGACACCATCACCGTTTACGGTCTCCTGGACAAATATTTCGAAATCGACATGAAGGTTGTCGAGACGCGGGGGCCCGGCTACTTCAGGTGCCGTATCGTGAGCATGCGCAAGGCCTCACGCGGCAGGCGGGACCTTCGTTTCAAGGTGAGCCCCGAGAAGGTAATCGCCACAAATTTTAAGATATCCAAGCATACCATAGACATCACCAATTTTACCATTCCCACCAGCATAAAGGTCATCATCGATCAGTTCCAGTCCCAGCAGGCACGCCTTGCCGACATATTCAAGGTGGACGTTTTCCAGCAGGGCGATCCGATAATCGAGAGGGTCAAGAAGACGCAGAAGACCGTATATATAGCCGATTTCTCGAACCCCGACTCGCTGGCGCCGGAAAACGATAATTTTATCGATCTTCGCGAGTTTCTGGGCGACGAGGCGGACCTTTATCTCAAAAAAGGGGTCGAGCGAGGTTATAAATCCCTCATCATCTCTCCCGTTACGTACATCACACAGTCCGAACAGCCCATTCCTTTCGCCTACATTCAGGCGATCTCCAAAAAGGAACTCCTGCCGGTCGAGAAGGTGCTCGAGATCAAGGAACTCGGTTTCACGCTGATGGACCGGATACGCGACGCAAACACCCTGATGGTGCCGGTCCATCAGCAGATAGTGGATATAAGCCTGGGCGGCGCGAAGCTTTTGCTCTCCGACGAAAATCTGAAGAAGTACGTCGTCCATTCCAAGGGGTTCGTTTTCGACATCGTCTTCAAGCTGCAGGCCCCCATCACTATCTACGGGGAAATCAAGTTCACCTTCAACGACAGCGCGGGAAACCTGTATGTGGGTGTGGATTTCGCGGGGAATTCGTCCCGCAAGGACGAGATGAAGCGGTTTTATTCGATCATCAAACCCATGGAGATTGAGTATAAAAACCGGCTCATAAAGGAAATGAAGCAAAAGAACCGGTGAACATCACCCGCGCCCTGTTCCGTTTCCCCTTTCCCTGAGTACTTCCGCGTCCGACTTGCGCGCGTAATACGGCAGTACGGCCGTGATGTTTCGGAACCGGTCGGGATTTTCTGCGTATATTTTCTCGACGAGGCGGCATGCCGTCCCGCCGGAGGGGAGGAACCCTCCCCGTATTTCGCACCCCGGAACCATCTCCTCGATCCTGTCCCTATACCGCTCGCATCCGTCGCCGACCGCTGTTGTGCGCGCCCCGAGAGTCTTTTCGCAGAGCAGGGCGATATCGTAATCGCCCGGGGGCGCAAGCACGGCCGGTACGAGCGGGTCGTTCACGGCACGATAGAGCGCCCCGAAAACGCGCCCTTTCTTCGCGTCGAAGGCCGCCAGTATGCACTCGCCGGGAGGGGCGGCGACCGATGCCGCGTAAAAAAGCTGCGACATGACCGGCACAAGAGGCACTCCGAGCGCCTGCGCGAGCATGCGCGCGGTGCTCACGGCAATGCGAATCCCCGTAAAGGAGCCGGGCCCCACCCCCACGCCGATGAGGCCGATATCGCGAATGCGGATGCCGAGCGTGGCGAGCGCGGCGTCGAGATTTGAAAACAACGTCACCGAATGCGAAACGCCCGGGACGGCCGTGCGGTCCGATATCCGTCCGTCCGCGGAAACCGCGAGCAGCTCTATGGAGGTGGAGGTCTCAATCACCAGGGTATTCAACTCGGATCGTCCTTTCGTGCCCGTTGTGATATTCCAGATATATGCGGATCGTCGATTCCGGAAGCAGACCGGCGGCGCGCTCCGCCCACTCTATGACGGAAACGCCGTCGCCTTCCCAGTATTCCTCGAAGCCCAGTTCGATGAACTCGGACGGTTGTTCGATTCGATACAGGTCGAAATGGTACAGCGGCGGCGCCCCCTCGTATATCTCGAGAAGAGTGAAGGTGGGGCTGGTGATGTCATCGGTGATGCCCAGACCCCTGGCTATGCCGCGCGCCAGTACGGTCTTCCCGCTCCCAAGCTCGCCGTACAGCGCGTACACCGTCCCCGGCCGGGCGCTCTTCCCGAGCTCCATCCCAAGGCGCAGGCTCTCGTCCTCGGAGCGGCTTATTACTGTAGAAACGCGCATGGTGTATTCAGGCCGTTTAGGGGACAGCTTTTTCAAGTCTTTTTATAAATTCGGTGATGTGCACGGGCGGTTCGATCTCGAAACGCATCCGCTCTCCCGTGGCGGGATGTTCGAATTCAAGTAGCACCGATGCGAGAAGCAGGTACGGCACATGGTATTTTTCCCATTTTCGGGAGTAGAGGGGGTCGCCGACCACGGGCAGCCCGGTCGATGCAAGATGCACGCGAATCTGGTGGGTGCGCCCGGTGTGGATCAGGACATCGAAGAGCGAAAAGACGCCGGAATGAGTGCGATATACCTTCTTTAAAAAAAGCTCCGTTATCGCCTCCCGGCCGTCGTCGCGAACGCACATCTTATGCCTGTATCTGGGGTGGCGGCCGATGGGCGAATCGATTACAAGGTGCTCCCGCGGCGGTTTGCCGGTGGTCAGCGCGACATAGCGTTTCACAACGGCCCTCCCGGCGAAGGCCTCGGAGAGGGCGCGGTGGGCCCGGTCCGTCTTCGCTATCACCATTACGCCAGCCGTGTCCTTGTCCAGGCGGTGCACGATGCCCGGGCGCTCGACGCCGCCGATCGACGAGAGGTCCTCGAGGTGATGGAGCAGTGCGTTGACGAGGGTGCCGTCGCTGTTGCCCGGTCCGGGATGAACGACGAGACCCGCCGGCTTGTTGATGACGGCAAGATCCTCGTCCTGGTACACTATGTTAAGGGGTATGTCCTGAGGCTCCAGGTCGAGCGATTCGGGTTCGGGGAACGATATGGCCACGATGTCATCGGTATGAAGCCGGTAATTGGGTTTGACGGCCGCGCCGTTAACGACGATGCGCCCCTCGCGGATGAGCTGCTGGATCAGGCTGCGCGAGAGATCCATTTCGAGGGACCGCGTGAGGAAGCGATCAATGCGCTCGAGCTCGCCCTCTTCGGGTACCGATATTTCGATGTGTTCTCCGTTCATGGTACATTTTGCCGGTCCGCCCGCCGGCAGTCCGCGCGGGCACCGTAAAACCGCACCGCCACCGCCGGATAAATTCCGTGTGTCCCCGTGGATCCGGCTTCCTTTTCGGATGCACGCCTGTCCGGAGCCGGGCCCGAACCGGTTTGCGCGCGGAATCGATGATCGATTATATATTGACTTCCTCGTCCGTCCATTCATTAATAGCCGGCATGAATCGTGCAGCGCTGCGCCTGTCCCTGGCCTCCCGGGCGGTAAAGCTCGCGGCCTATCCGGCCGAACACGCCGGAACCATCTATGCGTACGCGGGTGTGCTTTACTTTATGGAGATCATCTATCTGATGGTCGCCATCGCCTTTCTCTACGGCAGGTTGCCGGCGGTCGTCGTCGGCTTCCTCCTTTCGGGCCTGCTCTGCGTGCAGCTTGTCGGCCTGGCCATGAAAAAAGAGCCGTTCCGCAAGGCCCAGCTCTTTCTGATGGAAGTGCACGCCGCGTATTCCATTCCCTTTCTGATCGGCGCGCTCTCCGGCTCCCAGCCCGCGGAGGGATATGACCTTGTTTTTACGGCCCTGCGAGGCTTCCTGGTCGGCGCGGAGGTGTACGGAATATTCCTCCTCACCGATGAACGAGCAAGGGCCTCATTCGCCTAAACGTTCTCCGCGACCGCCATGCCGAATTCCGAGCATTTGAGAAGTGTCGCGCCCGCCATCTGGCGTTCGAGATCGTAGGTCACGCGCTTCTGGTCGATAGTCTTTTCGATCGCCCGAACCAGCCTGTCGGCGGCCTCGCTCCAGCCGAGGAAGCGCAGCATGAGCTCTCCCGAGAGTATGAGCGAGCTCGGGTTCACCTTGTCCTGACCGGCGTACTTCGGCGCGGTGCCGTGCGTCGCCTCGAATACGGCCTCGCTGTCGCCGATATTCGCGCCGGGCGCCATGCCGAGACCGCCTACCTGCGCGGCGAGCGCGTCGGAAAGGTAATCGCCGTTCAGGTTCGGCGTGGCTATAACGTCGTATTCCTCGGGCCGCAGGAGGACCTGCTGGAACATTGAGTCGGCGATGCGGTCCTTTATCACTATTTTACCGGCCGGCGCCTTTCCGCCGAATTTGTCCCATACCTCGTCCTCCGATATCGTACGGTCCGCAAACTCTTCGCGGGCCAGTTCGTATCCCCAATCCTTGAACGAACCTTCGGTGAACTTCATGATGTTGCCCTTGTGCACCAGGGTCACGCTTTTTCTGCCGTTCCGTATGGCGTAGGTGATGGCGCTGCGCACCAGGTTTTTTGTGTTCGAGATGCTGATGGGTTTGATGCCTATGCCGGCGTCGAAATCGAGCCTCTGCCCCATTTCGCGGTTGAGGAACTCGATTACCTTCCTGGCCTCGTCCGTGCCCTGCTTCCACTCGATGCCGGCGTACAGGTCCTCCATGTTCTCGCGATAGATGATCATGTCAACCTTTCCGGGGTCCTTTACGGGACTCGGGACGCCGGGGAAATAGCGGACCGGGCGAACGCAGGCGTAGAGTTTCAGTATCTGGCGCAGAGCCACGTTGATGCTGCGGATGCCGCCGCCGACGGGCGTGGTGAGGGGGCCCTTTATCGCGACCTTGTATTCCTTGATGCGGTCTACGGTCTCTGCCGGAAGCCACTCCCCGGTTGCGTTGAAGGCCTTTTCCCCGGCGAGGACCTCCATCCATTCGATCTTTTTTCTGCCTCCGTAGGTCTTTTCGACGGCGGCGTCCAGCGCGATTTTCGTCGCGCGCCAGATGTCGGGCCCGGTGCCGTCCCCCTCGATAAACAGTATGACGGGATTGTCGGGAACCTGTATATTCCCCTTTTCGTAGCGTATCTTTTCAGCCTTCATAGTCGCGTACCTTCGATATCGGATAGAGTTTTGCGGCCCGGAGACCGGCGGATCGGACGCATTTTCCGCACGCCGTATATCGGCCGGAAGCGGCCCCGGGATATGCATACACCGTTGCGCGCAGCGCGGCGATCGGACGATCATGGTGCTCCCGAAAAACGCAAGTATGAAAACAGGCCTCCCTTTCTGCCAATTCTTTTTTGCCGCGTTTAGTGTAAATTCGTTGCATGCCCGCATGCCCGGTGCATATGATGATATGCTCAAGCGTCGGCGGACGCCCTCCCGGTGCGGGAGTACAGCGGTACTGTCCGGCCCTGCCGAGCGATCGAAGCCCGCCGGTCGACCGCCGGCATAAGCATTCGGCCGGCTTCTGCCGATAGAATAACTGACAAATACAACCCGTCGTACGCGGAAAAAACGAAAGGTGAGGTGCCGTCATGGGCGAAAATGAAAACCTGAGCATAGACTTCTCCGAGCTCAAGTACCTCGAGCGCCAGCTCCATAACCTGAGCAGGCTTGTGGAGATCAACGGCATCATCAATTCCACTCTCGATATCGCGAAGCTCCTTACTCTCGTCATGGAGATCATAAAGGAGATAATGGACACTGAGGCCAGCACGCTGCTCCTCTACGAGGAGGACACGCGCGAGCTTGTTTTCAAGGTCGCGCTCGGCGAGGCCGGCAAGGAGCTCCAGGAGAGGTACCGCGTCAGGGTGGGGCAGGGGGTCGCCGGATGGGTTGCCGAACACCGTACGACGGTCTATATAAACGACGCGTATTCCGACGAGCGCTTCGATCCCTCGTTCGACGCGAAAACGGGATTTACCACACGCTCGATGCTGTGCGCGCCCCTGCTCTTCAAGGGACGCCTCGTCGGGGTGATACAGGCCATCAACCCGGTGAACCGTCCGGGATTTGACGATGAGGACGTGGTGCTCTTTAACGCCTTCGCCACGCAATGCGTGCTGGCGGTGCAGAACGCAATCTTTTTCCAGAACGCGCTGGAGGAGGAGCGCATCAAGAACGAATTGGCCGCCGCGCACTCCATCCAGCAGTCTCTCCTTCCCGCGGTGAGCCGGCGCCATAAAGACGTCGCGATCGGCGCGCGCTCCATCTCCGCGAGGGAGATGGGCGGCGAGTTCTACGATATCGTTTTCCTCAAGGACGACTCGATCGCGGTGGCGCTCGGCGACCTTCACACAAAAGGGATACCCGGGGCGCTGTACGCC